>JAEWPL010000071.1 GCA_023460615.1 Pseudomonadota bacterium
TAAATAAAATTTAATCTTACAAAAAAGCTCTGCTATGCAGAGCTTTTTAATTAGTTAAAACGCTACATCTTTAACTTGGCTTATTGCCATTACAGTTGGTTTTTCAAGAATTTTAGGCTCTTTAAATAATAAGTCTAAACCTGCTTTTAAATAGATGTCAGGTACAATACCAGAACCTACACTTAAGAACAAATCTCTTAAAGCTCCTTTACTTGAGGTATCTTCAGGGGCTAGATGCTCAACTTTTACTTTATTAAGTTTACCTACCTTAACTTTAGCAAATTTGATTACATCCTCTAAAGTTCCAAGCTGATCTACTAAACCTAGGTTATAAGCATCTTGAGCCATAAAGACTTTACCTTCAGCAAACTTGTGGTAATCCATATTCTTTAATGGTTTTCTTGCAGTTTTAACTAAACCAACAAAATTCTCGTAGATTGCTTTTACTTCAAGATATTGCGCTCTTACTTGTGAAGGAGAGAGTGGATTTGCAATATTTACAGTTGCTAAATCATTAGTTGCTACACCATCTTGGTAAACACCATATTCATTTAACAGACGATGTGCACTAAAGCCTATAGCAAAGACACCAATTGATCCTGTGATAGTCTCATTGGTTGCAAAGATTTTATCTGCAGCTGTAGAAATCCAATAAGCACCAGAGGCACATAAAGAGTTCATGGAAACATAGATAGGAATATTCTTTTTATGTTTTACATGAAGAAGCATATTTCTAATCTTTTCAGAGGCAGTTACAGAACCACCACCTGAATTGATATAGAAAACAATTGCTTTAACTTGTGGATCTTTTACAGCTTGAGTTAATTGAGATTGAATATTTGCAGGAGTAAATCCTGTAGCATCGGTGGAGATATCGGTAATATTGCCAATACCATAGATAACAGCAACTTTTCCATCAGGAGTATTGTTTGTAGCAGGGATACTTTGCTTTTCTAAAGAAGCAAAATACTGATGGTAATCCTGTTTGTCAGCCTTAAAAGGATCTTTTGAAGCACCATATTTTTTAATTAGGTAGGCTTCGACGTCCATTTGAGATTGAAGCTCATCTACTAGTTGTAGATTGTGGAGTAACACAGCCTCACTCCCACCGTATTGCTCAAGCTCACGTAGGTATACTTCAGAGCTATAGAACAATTTTGTTAAAGTAGTTTTTGCTCTTAACTTTTGATCGCCTATAGTATCTAAGTATTCAGTCCATAACTTAGTGAAGATCTCTTGATATTCTTCCTTTACCTGTGGAGACATCTTATTGTTAGTAAATGGCTCTACAGCAGATTTAAACTCACCAGCTTTAAAAATTACAGGATCAATTCTTAAATGCTCAAAGAGATCTTTAAAGTATAAGGTTGTTGAGGATAAACCTTTAAAGGTAAAACTACCAAATGGATTTAGCACGATAGTTTTGCAAGCTGAAGCAATAGCGTAAGCACTTGCTGAGTAATTGTCAGCATAGGCAATTACATCTGCATCTTTATTAACTGCTTTAAATTGATTGATAGCTGCAATTACGCGTTTGGCAACCGATAGAGTAGTGCCTGATAAGCCTGATAGATTAAAGTATAAAGCTTTAATGGTTTTATTGTAGGCTGCGTTATGAAGAGTCTTTTCAATAGATAGAATGTCATTAACATTTCGATTATTCAATTTAGCATCAAGCATTCTAGTAAATTTTGAGTAATCGTCATTTGGAAGAGCAGACTCTATAATTGGACCGTTTAAATCAAAATATAAAATTGCACGTGGCTTAGTTAATACTTGATTAGTTACTTCAGGATCTTCAATCCAAGCTAAATTTTTAGCACTGTCTTCAAACTTTGAGCACAGACCTACTAGCGCAAAGATAGCAATAATCAAAAAGATAAAAATAATGTTGAAAACAGTATTGCGAATGAAAGTAATGATAGAGCCTATCATCAAGAAAAAGTGACAAATAGCACTTAAAGCGGTTGGATTATTTTGCTTTACCTTACTTGTAGTCGCTTTTTGATTTGAAGCACTTAGGCTATCAACATTTTTAGTGAAATCTTGGGATTCGTTCATGTTTAGTTTCTTAAACAAATAAATAAAAAGACAAGTTGCCTTGTCTTTTTATAGAAGAGATTAGTTATTGCTTTTTAGTTGATTGTACAATTTTCATAACAGAGCTTACCATACCAGAAACATCTGATAGATTGCTTGGAATGATTAAGGTGTTGTTGGTTTGAGCAAGATTCTTGAATGCTTCAATATATTGCTCTGCCACCTTTAAGTTTACAGCAGTGTCACCACCTTGTTGTTGGGTAGCTTGTGCAATCTTAGCAATAGCCTCAGCTGTTGCATTAGCTATAGCGATAGTAGCTTGAGCCTTACCTTCTGCAATGTTAATTTCAGACTGCTTTTCACCTTCTGATTTAGCAATAGCAGCTTCACGAGCACCAGTAGCTAAGTTAATTTGCTCTTGCTTACGACCTTCTGATTCAAAAATAACAGCTCTCTTTTCACGCTCTGCGGTAATTTGTCTTTGCATAGCTTGCAAGATCACAGCAGGTGGAGTTAAGTCTTTAATTTCGTAACGTAAAACTTTTACACCCCAGTTTAAGGCAGCTTCATCAATAGCTGATACTACTTGATTGTTGATGATGTCACGCTCTTCAAAGGTTTCATCAAGCACCATTTTACCAATTACTGAACGTAGGGTAGTTTGAGCTAATTGAGTGATAGCAACTAGGTAGTTTGAGGTACCGTAACTAGCAAGTTTTGGATCAGTTACTTGGAAATATAAAATACCATCCACTGACAATTGAGTATTGTCACGAGTGATACATACTTGGCTTGGGGTATCTAGTGGAATTTCCTTTAAAGAGTGCTTGTAAGCAACCTTATCAATAAAAGGAATAATAAAGTTTAAACCTGGGTTTAAGACTTTATGAAATTTACCTAGTCTTTCAATTACCCAAGCTGTTTGCTGTGGAATTACATTGACTGACTTTACCGCGAAGATAATTGCAATTACTAATAACACAATTGCAAATACTAAACCGCCAGAAAAACTTGACTCTTCCATGTTTAACTCCAATTTATGTCAAATTACTTTTTTAATTCTAGTCTTGAACCTACTACTTTACTTATATAGTAGTTTCCTTCACTTAGGTCACCGTTTGGCAAATACGCAGTCCAAAGCGCACCACGATATTTAACTTTAGCACTACCATCAGCAAGAACTGTATCTACATGTACAAGCTGTCCTTCATCTAAGTTGTCAGCAGGATCTTTTTTATTCTTTTGTTTCTCTTTTATAAAATGAGCAATAACTACTCCAATGGTACATACAATAGCACCTACGATAGCTTGTGTGGTTATGCCTGCCCCAAAGAAGGCTACCAGAGCCGAACTTAAACTTCCAACGAAAAATGCAAGTAGGTAAATAGTACCTAAAAGCATTTCAAAACCTAAAATCGCAAAAGCTACGATAAGCCAGATGATATAAGCATTCATTGATTATCCTTTATGGTTATTTAGTTTATTGTATTTGTGGCTATAGCAAATTAAACCTATGATAAGTGGAAAAGCGATTAGAACTGGTACAGCACCTGTATCAAATAAAGCACCTAAAAAGAAAGCAAAGAACATTACAATTACAATAGCTACAGTAATAGGGGAGTTCTTTTTCTTTTGAGAATTAGAAACGCTTGAAACAGTATTGTTTACAGGTGGTTTAGGAACACTTAAATCCACCTTTAAATTTTGAGCAGTAAGCTCTTTTTGTACAGTTGGTGCTTGATTTGGAACAGTCTTTTTAATTTCTTTATTTATACTTAGTTTATTGTCTTTAAGTTTATTTAGGGCATCTTGCTCAAGCTTTTCTAACTTGTCACTTTTTTGCTGTTGTAAGAGCATAGCATTGCGAATTTGTGCCTCTAGCATTTTTTTGTCATAAAGACCTTTCTTCTCAACTAAAGATGCATAATCGCCATTTTTAGGCTCTAAAGAAAACTCTGACATTTTGTCCTCAACCTTTTGTTTATAGTACTTTTATTATAGCTTTAAAGGATGTCTATTTGAGTGCAAAACTTTGGATTTTTGATAATTTATCTCATGATAATTGTTAGGTCAAAAAATAATTAACTCTAGAGTAAATTACTTTGGAGTTAATTAAATTAGAAGTCGTAAATTTTTGTGAGTAGCATTTTGCAAAGCCTATTTTTAGCTCTTACATAAAAAAGGATATTTTTGTGAAGAAAAAATCTCACAAGAGTGATAAATTGATCACTTTTTCTAGTATAATGCACGATCAAATTTTAGATAATCTCGGAGGAATTATGCTACGCATTATGGAAGAGGCTCTAACATACGATGACGTCTTGTTAGTACCTGCACATTCAACTGTTTTACCAAACACAGCAGATCTTCGTACAAGATTGACCTCCAATATTCAGTTGAATATCCCTATGATCTCATCTGCAATGGATACAGTAACTGAATCAAATCTTGCAATTGCGTTAGCTCAAGAAGGTGGTATTGGCTTTATTCATAAGAATATGTCAATTGAACGCCAAGCTTCTGAAGTAGCTCGTGTAAAGCGTTTTGAGAATGGTATGGTTGTAAAGCCAATTACTGTTCACCCAGATGCAACTATCAATGATGTTCGTCAAATGGCTGCAAAATATGGTTTCTGCGGTTTCCCAGTTGTTGACGAGCATGACAACCTATTAGGTATTTTAACTGGTCGTGACACTCGTTTCTTAACTAAGGGCGATGTTAAAGTTCACGAGGTAATGACACCTAAGGATAGACTAGTTACCGTTCGCGAAAATGAATCACGAGAAAACGTACAAGCTTTAATGCAAAAGCATCGTATTGAGAAAGTATTAGTAGTTGATGATGCTTTCCACCTAAAAGGTTTAATTACTGTTAAAGATTTCCAAAAATCATCAAACAAGCCAAATGCATGTAAGGATGCTTTAGGTCGTTTACGTGTTGGTGCTGCTATCGGTGCTGGCGCAGGTAACGAGGAGAGAGCAAAGGCATTAGTAGAGGCTGGTGTTGATGTATTGTTAGTTGATTCTTCACACGGTCATTCACAAGGTGTGTTAGATAGACTTAAGTGGTTACGTAAAGAATACCCAGAGTTACCAATTATCGGTGGTAACGTAGCAACTGCAGCTGGTGCTTTAGCTTTAGCTGATGCAGGTGTAAATGCAGTTAAAGTTGGTATTGGCCCTGGCTCAATTTGTACTACTCGTATCGTAACAGGTTGCGGTGTTCCACAGATGACTGCAGTATCTAATGCTGTTGCAGCTTTAGAGGGCACAGGTATTACTGTTATCGCTGACGGTGGTATTCGTTACTCAGGTGATATTGCTAAGGCTCTTGCAGCTGGCGCAAACTGCGTAATGGTAGGCTCAATGTTTGCAGGTACTGAAGAAGCTCCTGGCGAGATTGAGATTTATCAAGGTCGTTCCTTCAAGTCATACCGTGGCATGGGCTCTCTAGCTGCTATGTCAAAGGGTAGTGCTGACCGTTACTTCCAGTCAGATAACGCAGCTGATAAGTTAGTACCTGAAGGTATCGAAGGTCGTGTAGCTTATAAGGGTCTATTAAAGGGCATTATCCATCAGCAAATGGGTGGCTTACGCTCAGCAATGGGTCTAACAGGTTGCGCAACTATTGATGAGTTAAGAACTAAGGCTCAATTCGTTCGCATTACAAGTGCTGGTTTCCATGAGTCACACGTTCACGATGTAACCATCACTAAAGAAGCTCCTAACTATCAGAGCCACGTTTAATCTATTCATGATGCACCTATACTATAATATAGGTGCATTATTATTTTTAAAGTCTATCAAGAGATTTTGCTATGTCTTCAAAGAACATCCATTCTGAAAAGATTCTCATCTTAGATTTTGGTTCACAAGTAACACAGTTAATTGCACGTCGTGTACGTGAAATTGGCGTTTATTGTGAGATTTATCCTTTTGATGCAGATCTTAGCTTAATTAAGGATTTTAACGCTCAAGGTATCATTTTATCTGGCGGTCCTGAATCAACCACAGAGCAAGGCTCACCTAGGGCTCCAGCTTGGGTTTTTGAAGCTGGTGTACCAGTACTTGGTATTTGCTACGGTTTACAGACTATGTCTGTTCAATTAGGTGGTACCGTTCAAGGTTCATCAAAGCGTGAGTATGGTCATGCTACAGTTGATATCAAGGCTGCTTGCCCTCTATTTGACGGTTTAACCGATCATGAAGGTGAGACTAAGCTTGATGTTTGGATGTCTCATGGTGATAAAGTAACTAAGATCCCTGAAGGCTTTATTACTGTAGGTAGCACCGAGACTTGTCCATATGCTGCAATTTACAATGAGCAAAAACAATTCTATGGTGTACAGTTCCACCCTGAAGTAACTCACTCAAAGCAAGGTGGCGAGATCTTAAAGCGCTTTGTGCTTAATATTTGTGGTTTACACGGTCTATGGTCTCCAAGTGCCATTATCGATGACGCAATCGAGCGTATCCGTGCACAAGTTGGCGATAAGAAAGTATTATTAGGCCTTTCAGGTGGTGTTGATTCTTCAGTTACAGCATTACTATTACAAAAGGCTATTGGTAAGCAATTAACCTGTGTATTCGTAGATAACGGTCTATTACGTTTAAATGAAGGTGCTCAAGTTGAAGCTATGTTTAAGCCAATGGACTTAAACTTTGTATATGCTGATGCATCAGATAAGTTCCTAGAAGCTTTAAAAGGTATTAGTGATCCTGAGCTTAAGCGTAAAGCTATTGGTAAGACCTTTATTGATGTCTTTGCTGATGAAGCTCGTAAGCTTGAAGGTGTTGATTTCTTAGCTCAAGGTACTATTTACCCAGACGTAATTGAATCAGCTGCTGCAAAATCTGGTAAAGCTCATGTAATTAAGTCTCACCACAATGTAGGCGGTCTTCCTGAGGACTTAAAGTTCCAATTAGTAGAGCCTTTACGTGAGTTATTCAAAGACGAAGTTCGTCGTATTGGTGTAGCTTTAGGTTTACCAGAAGAAATGGTAATGCGTCATCCATTCCCAGGTCCTGGTTTAGGTGTTCGTGTACTAGGTGAAGTTAAGAAAGAGTATTTAGATCTTTTAAGACAAGCAGATGCTATCTTTATGGAAGAGCTAAATAAATCAGGCTGGTACCAGAAAGTAAGTCAAGCCTTTACTGTATTCTTACCTGTTCGTGCAGTGGGTGTTATGGGTGACCACAGAAGCTATGATTATGTAGTTTCTCTACGTGCCGTTAAGACCATCGACTTTATGACTGCAAAATGGGCTGAGTTACCATATGATCTATTAGGTCATATCTCTAATCGTATCATCAACGAGATCAATGGTATTTCTCGTGTAGTTTACGATATTTCAGGTAAACCACCAGCAACTATCGAATGGGAATAATAATTTCTAAGCTCTAGCAAAAAAAGTATAGAGTTAAATATATGAAAGGTTCGCATCCAAAAGGTGTGGACCTTTTTTATTACTTCAAAAAGTGCTTTTATATGCCGAAAATTCAATTCTTATTTCGCAATTTTAAATTATTGTAAAATATGCGAAATGATAGTATTCTGTCAGTAGAGGAAATTACTATGAAATTGATCTATAGAGACAGTTACCTTGAACAGTTAAAAGCTGTCATGAATGTACCTGATGTAAAGGTAATCACCGGCATCAGAAGAAGTGGCAAATCCAAACTTATGGATGCTTTTAGTGACTATTTGTTCTCTCAAAATAATGCAAATGTAATTCGCATAAGATTAAACATCAGAGAATTTTCAGCACTTACAGATCCTGATACTTTATATGATTATGTAACCTCACAGTATCAACAGGATAAGACAAATTATCTCTTGATTGATGAAGTTCAGATGTGTAGTGGTTTTGAAAAAGTAATTGAAAGTCTTCATGAAGAAGAGAAATATGATATTTACATTACCGGATCAAATGCTTTCTTATTGTCTAGCGATTTAGCTACATTATTTGGAGGTAGAGTGTACGAGGTGAAAGTCTATCCATTTTCTTTTGCTGAGTATCTAAAATATTATCCAAGTGATGATCTTGATAAATCCTTTGATGATTATGTCATTGATGGTGGAATGAGTGGCTCTTATCTATATCCAAAACAAGAAGATGCTAGAAAGTATGTCAAAAGCCTTGCTAGAACCACGATTATTAAAGACGTAGTTACAAAATATAAGCTTGAAAATGAAGTTTTACTTAACATGATAGTTGATTTTTTAGCTGATACTATAGGCAATAAGACTTCTATTAGAAATATAGCCAACTGTTTAACCTCAAATTCCTATAAGACCAATGATAAGACCTGCGGTTTATATGTAAATTTATTGTGCAACAGCTTTTTGTTTTATCCTTTCACTCGCTATGATATCAAAGGAAAGAAATATCTTGAGTCTGACAAGAAATACTATTTAGCAGATCTCTCGTTTAGATATGCTCTTTTAGGCACTAAAAATACAGATTATGGTTTCTTATATGAGAATTTAATTGCAATTGAGCTTTTAAGACGAAACTATGAGGTATATGTAGGCTGTTTGTACCAAAAAGAAATTAATTTTGTGGCAATAAAAGATGGTCAAAAGATCTACATTCAAGTGTCTGATGATATTTCAAGAAAAGAAACTTTAGACAGAGAATTGTCACCTCTGTTTAGCATCAAAGATGCTTATCCAAAGGTATTGTTAGCTAGAACCAAACATCCAGATAGTCAAGTTGAAGGTGTAAAGATTATAGATATAGCACGTTGGTTAAGCAACGTTTCGCAATTTTAAAAATTATATAAAAATGCGAAATAAAGCATTATAAATTTGATTATTATTTTTGTAAATTGTTGCAGAAAATAAGATAAATCCAATAACAGGAAAATGTTATTACAATTTTACTACCAAAGTTTGAGGTTCATAATTTGGAACTTGAAGCATTAGAGTCCATATTTAATTTGTACAAGTCTCGGTATTTAAGATTATTTGAGAAAATCTATCCAGCAAAAAATAGCACTGGCTTTCCAGAGAGAAATTTATCTGTAAATTTTACAAAAGCCTATGAAACATACTATTCAAATTGCGACGTGATTTCTTGGTTTGAATTACAATTTGGAGAAAATGATAATTATCACCTTGATGCGGTTGTCGCTAATTACACCACAAAAGAAATCTTCTTTGTGGAAGCAAAAAGGTTTTCTAATCCAGCTAAAAAGAAAGAAGAAATTAAGAAAGATATAGAAAGAATTAACTCATTAAAAGGAGAGTTACTCGAAGAGTGTAAAACTAACAGTTGCAGAATAGATCTTAAAATGTTTAACTCAATTTACGGTGTAGTTCTTGCAGATTTGTGGACAGAAAACGACACAAAAAAAAGGAATACTCACTCAATATCTTGATAATAACTTTGTTCAAAAAGGTCTAAAGTTCAATGTTGATCTTGGTGAGATTATTTATAATGTTCAATCTTTTAAAGATGGTTGTTCTAAAAATGTAGCGCAGTGCTTACAAAATAACTCTGACTACTCTCCATGGCAAGCCAAGGAGGTTCTTACCTGATGACATTATGCTGTAAACTTACATCATTTTCAGACTTGGGTAATACAGTCTTTCTGCCAGAGCAGAGAACTTAAC
>JAEWPL010000072.1 GCA_023460615.1 Pseudomonadota bacterium
GAAGGCAGCTAAGAAATTCATGGTGATATGAATACAAATGGACTTGAACAAGGATATTATACTTCATTTATATATGAAAATAATAACTTTGATTGGAGTAATTACGATGGAATTTCATTTTATATAGAAAATATGGGAGAAGGATCTATTGATTTTAATATAAGCATTTTATGTAATGATGGAAGTAGATTTAATGTGTCAAAAGAAAAGGTAATGCTTATAAAAAGAGAAAATAGCGATATTATTGAAAGAGCTCATCTTCCATATGGAGCTTTAAATATAAATAAAGGTTTCATAGGAAATATATATATACCTTTTGATAGTCTTACTTTACAGAATGAAAATAAATCAACTATATCACTTATGAAGGATTTTTCAAAAGTATCTTCGTGGGGAATAAGTATTACAAGCAGAGAAAATGAAACTAAACATTTTAAAATAAGCGATTGTGCTCTTATAAATTCAAATCAAAATTTTAATGATTATATTAAAGAGAGTTTTTCTATAATTGGTGATGATACTGCGGTTATACCTGAGGCTGGAGAATATATATATAGCTATAAATTAGATAATCCTAAATTACAAATTAAAAGTGAATTCAATATGAGTGAGAATTATGAGGACGTAGAAATAAGCAAAGAAGGAATTCTTACAGTTGGATATAATGCAGAGCCTCAAATAATTACAATAAATGTACTTCAAGAAATTACTAATAATAGAACTGTTGGAGAGGTTAAAACAATTAATCTAGTAAGATCATGGAATCATGACAGGACATATGAAGATGGAATAAGCATGGCTATTCCTAATGAGCAGAATTACAGCATAATGGTTAGTATAAATAATATAGCTTTAAATAGAAAGATTACTATTGCTGTTAGGATAATTTGCATTGGAATAGTTTGTGGAACAGCTTATATATGTTTTACTTGGTTCCAATCAAAACAATCTAAATAAAATTAACAAGATTGTGAAAGAAGGATTTTCATGAATGGAAAAAAAGCAGGTAAATTTATAATTGTTATCAGTGTTATTTTTATTACATGGTTAATTCTAAAAAGCAATTTTTTTTCAAACAATGTGATAAATGCATATTTTAATTATGGAGTGCCTTTTAAAAGGTGCATGAATATAGGAAATGCTCTCGAAGCACCTAAGGATATTCCGTGGGATGTTGAAATGAAAAGTGAATATTTTGATGTTATTAAAGAGGCAGGGTTTGATTCTGTGAGACTTCCTGTACGTTTTTCAGATTATGCTAATAGAGATTTTTATTATACTCTTGATGAAGAATTTATGAAAAAGATAGATTCGTATATTAATTATGCATTAAACGATGATTTAGTTATTATTCTTGATTTGCATCACTTTACAGAAATTATGGATAATCCAGAAGGAAATAAAGAATGTTTTTTGGCTATATGGAATCAGCTTTCTCTTAGATATAAGAATTATCCTAAAGAACTTATTTTTGAATTATTAAATGAACCTCAGAATAATTTAGGGGGAGAATTGTGGAATGAATATTTAGCTGAAGGAATCAAGACAATAAGGGAAAATGATAAGAACAGAAAAATAATAGTGGGGCCAGATCATTATAATTCTGTAGATAGACTTTATGATTTGAAAGTTCCAGATGATAAAAATCTTATAGTTACTTTTCATTATTATGAACCTAATGATTTTACATTTCAGGGAAATATATATCATGAAGGATTTGAACATCTTAAAGGTGTTAAGTGGACTGGAACAGATAATGAACTAGATATAATTAGAAATAAATTTGAAATAGCAGATAAGTGGTCTAGGAGTCATAAAATAGGTGTTTTTTTAGGTGAGTTTGGAGCAAATAAGAATGCAGAAGAACCTTATAGAAAAATGTGGACTGGTGCTGTGAGAAAACAGGCTGATGAATATGATTTTGCCTGGGGATACTGGGAATTATGTTCTGTCTTTGGAATTTACGATAGCGAAACAGGACAGTGGGATAAAGATATTCTCTCACAATTGATTCCTGATTAATTCTGTCTATTTAAGGATGTGTTTAAATGTTATTTTCAAGTATAGTATTTCTTCTATATTTTTTACCGTGTGTATTGCTTATATATTATGCATGTTCATTTTCAAGAAAACTTCAAAATATTATTCTTCTTTTAGCCAGCTTGTTTTTTTATGCTTGGGGTGAAGTTAAATTCGTTTTTATTATGATTTTATCTATATTTATAAATTATGTTTTAGGTATTTTAATCGATAAGTTTAGGAATTATGAAAAGAAACAAAAAGCAATTCTTATAATTATGTGCATATATAATTTAGGAATATTATT
Organism: Pseudomonadota bacterium; assembly: GCA_023460615.1. GTDB lineage: Bacteria > Pseudomonadota > Gammaproteobacteria > Enterobacterales > Succinivibrionaceae > Succinivibrio. The sequence continues at coordinate 2,327 of JAEWPL010000072.1, forward strand.
TTTATTCAAATATTTACCTTTTGTAATTGAAAATATAAACGAACTTAGTGGGTATAATTTTGAAGTTCCTAAGATTACAATTCCTCTTGGAATTTCATTTTTTACATTTCAGGTTATTTCATATGTTATTGATGTTTATAGAGGAGATGCAAAGGTTCAAAAAAATATATTTTATCTTGGATTATATATATCGTTTTTTCCTCAACTTATTGCAGGTCCAATCATTAGATATAATACTATTGAAAATGAAATACGTAATAGAAAAGAAAGTAGATATAAATTTGGAGTGGGCTTTTGTAGGTTTGTAACAGGCCTTTCAAAGAAGGTATTAATATCAAATAGCATGGCTGCTATTGTTGATAATATATTTACTATGAATACAAATATGAATATACCTATAACACTTGCATGGCTTGGTTCTATTGCATACACATTTCAGATCTTTTTTGATTTTTCAGGATATTCTGATATGGCTATAGGTCTTGGTCTTATGTTTGGATTTCACTTTGATGAGAATTTCAATTATCCATATATAAGTAAGTCTATAACTGAATTTTGGAGAAGATGGCATATATCTTTAGGCATATGGTTTAGAGATTATGTGTATTTTCCACTTGGAGGTTCGAGAG
>JAEWPL010000073.1 GCA_023460615.1 Pseudomonadota bacterium
ATTAAATTTATAACCAACTTTTGTTTTGTAAGATATGGATCCTAATTTGAAGGATAAATCTTAAGATTTCTAAACCAAGCTCACATAAATGCAAGATCAATTCATTTCTTTTTTAGTTATAATAAACGTGTTTCAAGCTTAAATGGATGACGAATTAAGATAACTTATTTCTTAAGCTTATTTATTACTTAGAAGCTTATAGATCATAGTGACACTAGAGCTTTTTCTTAAAGTTAATAAATTCAGTTTTTACAGATTTCTATATAAAAAAATTGCTACACAAAGTAGCAAGAGAATGATCTTAATGATCTACAGCAAAAAGGGAGTAGGCTACCAGTAGGTAGCCTATTTTCTATCAAATATGCCCTACCTTTATACTCTATTTACTGTATACCAATACCTACTTGTCAGCACTCTATAATGCCCTTATACGGCGTTAATAGCCATGTAAATATGTTAGATCAAAGTAGCTTGTAGATAATCGCTGCTTAGCTGTTCCTTGCAGGATCAAGTTGCTAGAAAAGGCTTTAGATAAAAAAAATCCCTTGGGGATGGAGCGTCCCTAAGGGAGAGAATGGTCTTAACTAACGTTAAGAACTACAGCAAATTAGGAGAAAATAATCTTTTTTATGCGTACATACCGCCTTTGGTATGTCCATCAAAACCACGGTAAGGATTTACTAAAAATGGCTGAATTCTAATCATCATGCCAAGATAATATCCTCTACCTTGATCTATAATTAAATCTTTGTTTAGCAGCATCAATCTGCATACACCATCTGCATCTTGTGGATCTAACACTAAGCAATCGCCGGCTTCACCACTTTTTGCATATACAGTAACTACATCACCCATCTGAGGTACATAGCCACCGTTGTCAATTTGGAAAAAGTATCTTGAGGTAGGTGCTGTAGGTCTAGTAAATCTTTGGCAAGCAACACCATTTAATCCAAGATCTAATGCCTGACTTTCTTCAGGAATAATTTCGCTCAAACCACTCATGTAAGCGGTTAGTAAATTAGCATCCTCAACACAGAATGGAGCGTTAATTTCAGGCTTACGAAATAGTCTTTCTATCTCATAATGGGTGGTAAATAAATAAGATAAGCCGTCATCTGAGGTGATGTTTATCCCAAGCTTCCCGTCTTTGTACGTCCAAGTACAACCATTTTGAGGAGAAATAACCATTTGCTGTCCTTACTGAAATTTGATTTTTATTTTATTTGTAATTTATTTACATTTTAGCTTATCTTCTTTCAAAAATAAACAAATTCATTGGTATTTTTTGTGACTTATTTGAAGTAGCGATCCTTGTATCACATTTTTAATACATTTACTTTTGTAAATTATTTCTACTCTACTGCATCTATTAATTTACCTTTGCTATTCTTCAATGCTTATTATTTTCTTTTGAATCTAATACATTTCTGTCTTCTTTTTCTTCATATTAATTCTTATGAATATTAGTTTTAATATTTAACTAATTGTCATTTTTAATACTAATTTCTGACATCTGATTATTTCTTTTGTATGTGAAGAATATTACTTTCTTCTAACCTTTTGAAAATCAAACTTGACTCATTTTGGAGCAATTTGATTGAGAAGACTTCTCTATTTATTTTGTATTGCTAAGAGGACTTAAGCTAGACTTGCTGTAAAGCAATATAAAAAAATCCCCTGACAATTTGCATATCAGAGGATCATGTACACATTTTGAGTTAAGCAAAAATATTAGAACCAGTAGCGAGCACCAGCTGCAAATAAAGTATCTTTGTTATTGTGAGTCTTCTTCTCATTATTGGCGTTATCGCTTGAATTTGCATCGAACTCTACTTCAGTCCAGAACTCAGCGTTAGGTGTTGCCTTGTAACGTACAATTACAGGAATACGTCTAGTCATTGTAGATGGGCTATCAACACCAAAGTCTTTAGTCTTCTTATCTACTAAGTTATAACCGATGGTGGTTACAATACCTGATTCAAATGCATAGCCACAAACAAGTTCAATACCCTTAATCTTTAAATCATGACTATTCTCATAGGAAAGATCATAGTTCTCAAATAAGGTACCAAAATATAAACCTTCCTGCTGGTTACCCCAAGCAATTGAAGCTGCAACATGCTTCATATTATCAAGATCAGTACTACCAAATCCTTTTTTTACTTCAGGTAAAGCAGCTGCTACTCTATCGCCATCCTTTTGACCGTTGATTTGTTCATATGCTGTTTTAAAGGATAATGGAGCAAATACAATGTTTTCAAAGGTATATCCAATACCTACTGAGTAGCCACTTTTAACTGGGCGCTTATAGCCGTCATTTAAAATAGGTACATTGTCAGCAGCAGTTTGATATGATGCTGAGAAGTATACACCATAGCCTTGATACATATATCTAATGGTACCAGGACGACGACTACGATTAGAATTAGACTGTAACTTAATACCAGTCTCTTCAAAGGTGTCGGTAGCGTTTTGTACATCGTATACAGAGCCTAACTGTTTACCAAACTGAAGTTTTCCGTATTTCTTAAAATCTGTTCCAACAAACAAATGACGAGCATCAGTTCTTGAATCACGGAAACAACCATCAGCCATATCCCAATCAGCAAAGCCATACACAGCAAAATAATCGTTTACATTGGTTCTACCTGCTAAACCAAAACGAGAGCTATTCCATAAAGTAGAATCGTCAGATCCTGCCTTATTGTAGTTACCGCTATAAGCTACAGCCTGAATACGACCAATAACTGAAAGATTTGTACCATCTTTGTCATAAATTACAGCTGCGCTTGAAGCTGCAGAGAAAGCTAGCAAAGAGATTGCTAAAAGTGACTTGTTCATATATTGCCTTAGGTGTAAAACACCGGATGTTTTGTTTTGAAAAAAGATGGCTTAATCATACCCTATAAAACTGAAATGTCAATTTTTTGTGAATATATTCAAATTTTTTAACCTTATCATTTTGTATTTATATTACCTAATTTTCTTTCTTAAAAGTAAGATATTACCTTTAGTTTCAATATGTTATTTTTATTGTATAGTCTTTTATACCGTAGAGTATAGCTAACATGTTAGATATATAAATCATAAAATTTTCAGCTAAAACCAGGTCAATTTTTGATGTATATGTATAACTTTTTAAGTACAGATCCGAAAAATAAGGCATTTAAGCTTTGGAAGTAGCCTTTTAATAATATGGAAGAATTAGTAATGAAAAATAAGGATCATCTTTGGAAATAAAGTCTAGAGGCAGGATGTTAACAAGTAATGTAGGCTGTTTAATTAGTGGTAAAGATCAATAGTCTTAAACGAAGATTTCTTTTCCTCAAAGCTTACTTAGGCTTAAGCTAAAAAAAACAAATCCTCTCCTAAGTAAACCAAAGGAGAGGATCATTTAATAAATTAAGCTAGACTTAACTTATTAGAATACGTAACGAGCACCAGCTGCTAGCTTAGTCTCTTTGCTGTTATTATCTTTATAATATACTTTAGCGTTGTCGCTTGAATTTGCATCAAACTCAGCCTCAGCCCATACCTTGAAGGTTGGAGCGATTTGGTAGTTAGCAATTACAGGAACGCGACGTAGGATAACGCTCTTTGATGAATAACCAGTAGCCTTATCCTTTGCATCTTTAACATCATAACCGATTGTAAAAGATAAACCGTTGTCAAAGCCGTAGCCTGCTACTAATTCAAAGCCTTTAACAATATCTCTTGCGTTTGAATTTCTGTCTGCGTAAAAACCAAAGCTGTCGATACCATATTCAAAAGAATCATCATAAGTCTTTTTGAAGGTATTGAATAAACCAGCTAAGTATAAGCCAGTATCTGAGCCCCAAGCTACTGATACAGCGGTGTTCTTGAATGAATCAAATTTACGAGCACTCTTTAAAACGACTTTATAGTCACCTCTTAAAACTTGATTTACACCCTGATCGAAGTCTGAGTCATTTTGGCACTTTACATAGTCGTAAGCAGCCTTGATTGATAATGGACCAAATACTACGTTATCAAAGGTATAGCCTAAACCTAAGCCAAAGCCATTCTGAACGTCAACTTTCTCGCCTGCAACTTTAATCTTATCTTGAGCGATTTGGAAAGAAGCTGCTGCATAGAAACCGTTGTTATCATAGATATAACGGAAAGTACCTGAACGACGGTCACCGTTGGTTTCGCCTTGAACTAATGCACCAGTCTCTTCGAAAACATCAGTTGCAGACTGTACGTCGTAGATTGAATTTAATGACTTACCTGCTTGTACCTTACCGAATACACCGAAGTCTGCACCAACGTATTGATCACGAGTTACGAAATCATCGTTGTCATCACCGTTTGATGCTTCCCACTCTGAGAAAGCAAATACTGATACAGCATCATTTACCTTAGTTGTACCAGCAATGTTGAAACGAGCTGAGTTCTTTAAGGTTGAATCATCACGACCAGCCTTTGCGAAGTTGCCGTTGTAAGCGATAGCCTGAACACGACCACCAACCTTTAGAGAAGTACCGTCTTTATCGTATACGGTTGCTGCTGTTGCAGAAGTAGCTACTGCTAAAACTGCTAATGCTAATAATGACTTTTTCATAATAATTTCCTTTATATTTATTTGTATTTTTTTAAAGTAAAGAC
>JAEWPL010000074.1 GCA_023460615.1 Pseudomonadota bacterium
TTATTAGGTAAAGATAAAAACGTTACTTTAAAGAGCAATGTTTCAAGTACTTTGCAAATAGAATCAGCAACTAATGATCCTATGGCAATTTTACTTACTACCACCATGATTGCCTTTGCCTCCATGAAGGCCACTTCCTTAGTAGATGCTTTAATCTTTTTTGTAAAGCAATTTGGTTTTGGTATCTTGCTTGGCATTATGTTTGGCTTTATCACAAGATTTATTGTAGGCTTAATCTCTTTAGGTGTAGGTTTATATAGTATCTTTGTGATAGGTTTAGGCTTAATTGGTTTTGCCATCACCGCCTATGTAGGTGGCTCAGGCTTTTTGGCTATCTTTATCATTGGCATGTGCGTTGGTAATCAAAAGACTAGACCTGTAAGTTATATTCTGCCAGTGTCCGAAGGCTTTACCTGGCTTGCTCAAATTACCTTATTCTTATTGTTAGGTCTTTTAGTGTCCCCTCACGAGATGATGAACTACACTTATCAAGGTGTAGTGGTAGCCATTGTGATCACCTTAATTGCAAGACCTGTGGCAGTGTTCTTATGCACGAAGCCATTTTTTAGAGCTTATTCAAATAAAGACTTACTCTTTATGAGTTGGGTCGGTCTTCGTGGATCTGTACCTATTGTACTCGCAATTTATCCTGTATTTGAGCAACTTGAAAACCCACAGTTGTATTTTAATGTAGCTTTTGTGGTGGTAATTGTATCTTTATTATTCCAAGGCTCCTTAATTTTACCTGTATCTAAGCTTTTGAAAGTGTATGCTCCATCAGTAGTAACTCCACTTACTAAATCAGATGTAGGTATTATGCTGTCAAATGACTATGAGCTTTTAAATTACCGTATAAAAGAAGATAGTTTTGATAATGCACCTTTGAGAACTATTCCATTTCCAAAAGGTACTACTATTGCAGCCGTGTTCCGTGATGGCAAAATGATTAAATGTCATGGTGATACCACCATTAAAAAGGAGGATATTATCTCCATGATTGGTACAGATGCAGATGAGACTTTATTAAGCTCACTGTTTTCTCATACCTTAAAACCTAAGAATCACCCAACTTATCATGGTGATAAGATTTATTCAGCTAGCACCCCAATGGTGGATTTAGCTCAGCAATTTGACTTTGAGTTGACCACTTATGAAAAGACTTTAACTTTAGGGGATTTAATGTCTTATCACATCGGTGGTTACCCACAACCTGGGGACACTGTAAATTTAATTAAGGTATCTTTGGTGGTAGTTGATTTAGAAGGTGATAAAATACGCCGCGCAGGCTTGTATTTAGCTCATGAGCGTACTGCTGAGTTTGAGCGCTTGCGTAAAGCTAAACTTAATCTTCAGAAAAGTGAAAAAGAAGATCTTGAACGTCGTCGTAAACAGATGGCTAAGCAGTTTTTTGATAGCATCAATGACGATGAAGAATATAACTAATTATGCACGAAATTAAAAAATTTATCGAAAACGTAACCGCACAATTTGAAAATCTAACCTTTAAACATCGCTATCTCATATCACGTGAGTTAAGACAATTAGAAACTCTTGACGATAGCGATAAACTCATCGAAAAAGAGCTTTATATAAGTGAGAAACTTGAAGAGTTTAAAGCCTTTTTTGAAGATAGAAAAAATAATCTTCCGAAAATTACCTACGATGAGAATTTGCCGGTAGCTTTGCGCAAAGATGAAATCATCAAGACTATTAAAGATAATCAAGTAGTCATTATCGCAGGTGAAACAGGATCTGGTAAAACTACTCAAATTCCTAAGATGTGTCTTGAGGCTGGTTTAGGTCTTAAAGGCTTCATAGGTCACACTCAGCCAAGACGTATTGCTGCAAGAGCTGTAGCTCAAAGAATTTCAGATGAATTACAAGAAAGCTTAGGTAAAAGTGTAGGTTATAAGGTTCGTTTTACTGATGTAACAGAGAATACCAGTTACATTAAGCTTATGACTGACGGTATTTTACTTGCTGAAACTGCTAATGACCGTTTGTTATTAAATTATGATTGTATCATCATCGATGAAGCTCACGAGCGCTCATTGAATATCGATTTTTTATTAGGCTATATAAAAAACTTACTTTCAAAGCGCAAAGATTTAAAGCTTATCATTACCTCAGCTACCATCAATACTAAACGCTTCTCAGAGCATTTTAACAATGCGCCTATCATTGAGGTAAGTGGCAGAACCTATCCTGTTCAAACCGTGTATATGCCACTAAATCAGGAAAATGAAGAGGATGATGACGAGCTTGAATCAGAGGAGCTAGACTTAAGAAATGGTGTCTTAAAAGCTATAAACTACCTCTTTAAAGAGCATGGTAGACAAGATACCTTAGTCTTTTTACCAGGTGAGCGCGAGATTATGGATTTGGCAGCCTTTTTGAAAAAGGCTCATTTACCAAATACAGAGATCTTACCTTTATATGCAAGACTTGCCACTTCTGAGCAAAACAAGATCTTTGCACCTCACCAAAGTGTAAGAATTGTACTTTGTACTAATGTTGCTGAAACCTCTATTACCGTACCTGGGATTAAATATGTAATTGATCCTGGTACAGCAAGAATTAGCCGTTACTCACCTAGAACTAAGGTGCAACGATTACCTATTGAGAAGATCTCAAGAGCTAGTGCCGATCAGAGAAAAGGTCGTTGTGGTCGTGTCTGCGAAGGTGTGTGCGTAAGATTGTACTCACAAGAGGATTACAA
>JAEWPL010000075.1 GCA_023460615.1 Pseudomonadota bacterium
AAAGCCGCAGCTCCAGCTCCTGCACCTATAATGATCCACCACCAAGATAGTCCTGCGATAAAAATACCAATACAGCCTGCAACCGCTACTAAAGAAGCAGTACCTAAATCAGGTTGCAATAAAATTAAAACGGTTGGCATACCTACAATTACAAAGGCGCCTATGGTGGTAATAAATTTTGGTGGTATAGAAGTTTTTGATAAAAAAGTAGCTACGCAAAGTGGCATAACAACTTTAAAAATCTCACTAGGTTGAATTCTAATAAAGCCTAAATTTAACCATCTTTGAGCACCTTTTGAGATATCACCAAAGAGCTCAACTAGGATTAACAGAATTAAACCTACGACATAGAGGTAGATAGAAGCTTTAGCGTATAAGCGTGGTGGAATTTGAGCTACTAAAATCATCAATAAAAAAGCAGCTCCAGTTCTGGTGATTTGTCTTAAAAGCATATCTAACTCTTGACCTGAGGCAGAGTAGAGTACAAATAAGGAGAAGCATAAAGCTGCAAATAAACCAAAGAGCAAAGGTAAATCAATATGGTGACGAGAGAAAAACGTACCTTGAATCTTATTAGAATTTACCTGTCCTAAAGTAACTTTATCTTGATTTGTCATATTATTGCAATAAAACAGTACCACCCATACCAAACTTTACTACCTGAGGATCTGGATCGCCCATGTAACCGTTTGGATAGAGATCAATTAAATATTTATCAATCATAGATCTTGCAATTGGGGCAGCTTTAGTGGAGCCACCACCTTCATTTTCTAAGATCACAGCCACTAGAATACGAGGCTTTTTAAATGGAGCATAAGCTACGAACAAGGCGTTATCACGGTGTTCAACTTTAAGCTTACTTGCGTTATATTTTTCACCTTGTTTAATGGAAACAACCTGAGCTGTACCTGATTTGCCTGCAGCTTTATATTTAGCACCAAAGAAAGCTCTTCTACCAGTACCTTCAGGACCGTTTACAACAAGGTACATACCAGTACGGCAAGCTTCAATATATTTAGGATCTTTAACCTTAAGACTATCCTCTGGCTCTTCTTGATGATAAGGGGTAACCTCAAGAGTTACAGGATCTACCATCTCTTTTAATAAATGAGGGGTATTAGTTACTCCGTAATTTGCTAAAGTTGCATGAGCTTTAGCAAGTTGTACTAAGGTTGAAGTCCAATAACCTTGACCAATACCAATAGGTACAGTATCACCTAAATGCCATGGTTGTCTGAAACGACTACGTTTCCACTCACGACTTGGGTTGATACCTAAAGATTCCTCAGACAAGTCAATGCCAGACTTTTTACCAAAGCCAAATCTATCTAAGTAGTCATGAATTCTATTGATACCAGCTCTATAAGCTAAATCATAGAAGTAGGTATCAGCTGAGATTTCTATCGCGCGATATAAATCCATCCAGCCATGTCCCCATGCTCTCCAATCTCTAAATTGATGGGTAGAGCCTGGTAACTTAAAGTAAGGTGGTCCAAAGAAAGATCCTGTGATAGTAATTAGATTCTCATTAAGACCCATTACACACATTAGTGGCTTAACCGTTGAGGCTGGGGCATAACCACCTTGGGTTGCTCTGTTAATAAGTGGGTGGCCTGGATTATTTAATAATCTTCTGTATTCACCTGAGCGAATGCCTCTAACAAATGGGTTAGGATCATAACTTGGGTTGGAGTACATAGCTAGGATTTCACCATTGCTAGGATCGATAGCAATGACAGCACCTTTCATATTGCCAAAAATTTTTTGTGCATGGTACTGCAATCTAATATCGATAGTTAAGGTTAAATCGCGACCAGCCTCTGGTGGAATATAATTTAAAGTACGCACCACCTGACCGTGACTATTAACTTCAACTTTTGAAGATCCTGTAGTGCCGTGTAAGTAGTCTTCATAGTATTTTTCAATACCAAGCTTACCAATTTCTGTAGAGCCTTCGTAATTTTTAAGTTTCCCTGCTTCCTCAAGATTTTTAACGTCGTTTTGGTTAATTCTTGATACGTAACCTGTAGTATGGGTGGTGATATCCGCAAAAGGGTAAGCTCTTTTTAAGTTTGCTACTACCTGAGCATTTGGATATTTATAAGAGTTTACAGCAAAGGTTGCAATTTGCTCCTCGGTTAAAAAGTTAGAGATTTCAACACCAGAGAATCTTTTACGAGTTTTGGATTCATATAAAAGTCGCTTAATATCCTTTTCAGACAAGGACAAGGACAATAACTCATTTAGATTGCGAATGGTAATTTCGGTATTTACTTGTTTATTTGGAAATAACACCAAGTGATACACAGGTGAGTTTTCAGCAAGAACTACATGATTTCTGTCGTAAATAATGCCACGAGGTGGTACTACAGGGATCACCTTAATACGGTTTTCATTAGATCTTGTTTGATAATCGTGGTATGAAATAATTTGTAAATAATAAAGGTTACAAAACAGCACGATCACCATAAGGATGGAGATGCCAACGCAGATAAATATTCTTGAATGAAAAATCGTAGTTTCTAACTCTTCATCTTTTTCATTATCATTAGCTTTAGTTTTTGAAGAGTTATGCTTAGTTTTTTTCATGCTAAAAACTAAACGATCTTTGCGCTTTTTGGATCTACTAAAGAACAACTTTTTTCTCTAATCTTTTAGGTACAATTACTTCAATCTAATATCATATACACAAAGACAGCAATTACTAAATAATTTGTGCATATTTTGTGTGTTTTTGCGGTTTTTGTCACTATGCTCTATGGTATGGCAAATTAGCATAGATGCTATAACCACGATAGATGGTTTCTGCTAAAAAAACTCTCACTAAAGGATGAGGTAGTGTAAGCTTTGATAAAGACCAAAGCTCGTTTGCTTTATTCCTAACCTCATCAGTAAGACCATTAGGTCCACCCACAATTAGCACTACATCTGAGCCTAAACTTTGCCAAGAACCCACCTTTTGCGATAATTCTACAGAGGTATATTGTTTACCACGCTCATCTAAAGCAATTAGATATGCTTTTTTAGGTAGAGCTTCTAGAATAAGTTTAGCTTCTAACTCTTTGGCTTTTTGATCTGAATTTTTACCATTACGCTTTACTGGTGGAATTTCTACAAGCTCAAGTTTCATCTCGACAGGAAAACGTTTTTGATAATCAGTAAAAGCCTCAGTAACCCAAGATGGCATTTTATTACCAACAGCTAAGATAATC
>JAEWPL010000076.1 GCA_023460615.1 Pseudomonadota bacterium
TTCGCGGTAGTGTTCGCCTTTTTTGATAGTGCTTTGATCAAGCATAGATACATAGTACCTAGCTCTTAAAGGCAAAGGATCGTTAGGATTATTACTAGACTGCATTTCAATGTCATATCTACGACCAGCATCATCTTTTGCAAAGATGTCTAATCTAACTGCTTTTCCATTTTTAACTCTACTTTGTACGAATTTTTCAGATTGTAAGACTTTAAGATTAGTAATACTAATGCTAAGGATCTTCTCAATAAGCTTTTTTGCCAGTTGCTTGTGATTGAACACTAACTTAAAAATAAAGTCAGAGGAAATACCGTATTTATATTTTTTCAAAATAAACTCCAGCTACTTACAGTAGTTTTAAAGAGGGATAACAAGTTGCTTTAAACTTTTAAAATCAAGAATTAAAGCCATACTATTATCAAGGCACTTTTTAGAAAGCCTAAAGTTAAGTGGCAAAAAGGGAGAGATAACTGAAAGAATAAAAAATTAGCATTGATTTTTAAGGAAAAAATTTTGACGATTTCTTAAAAAATGTTTTCAGCCCCCTTGTTTTAGTGCTAATTTTTAAAGTGTGGTAAAATTACGCCTTAAATTCACGAATTCATTTAGATCTTGGTGTATCACATGGCTGAAAAAGAACTAGTTTCGCATTCTGTAACCTATCAAACTGCAAATGAGAATGATGAAGGACAAAGACTTGATAATTATTTAGCAAGAAATTTAAAAGGCGTCCCTCGCAGTATGATTTATAGAATTTTACGCAGAGGTGAAGTTAGGGTTAACAAAGGTAGAGTCTCTCCTTCTTATAAATTGAAAGAAGGCGATGTCATCAGAATACCTCCTGTTACTGTAACAGAAGGTCCTGTTACTATTCCATCGTCAAATCTGCATTTAGTACAAGATTTAAGAAATAGGATTTTATTTGAGAATGAGGACTTGCTTGTAGTTGATAAACCAGCAGGTCTTGCAGCTCATGGCGGTAGCGGTATTGAGTTTGGCTTAATTGAAGCTTTAAGAGCTCTAATGCCAGAACAGAGATTTTTAGAATTAGCTCATCGTCTAGATAAAGAAACCTCAGGTTGCTTAATTGTGGCTAAAAGACGTTCTGCTTTAAGACATTTACATGAGCAGTTTAGACAAAGAATTGTTAAAAAACGTTACATTACTTTAGTTCCTGGTAAGTGGGATAGAAGGGTACAGCTAGTAGATGCTCCACTTATTAGAAACGAACTAAGATCTGGCGAGAGAATGGTAGAGGTAAACTTTAAAAAAGGTGCACCTTCATCAACTGGCTTTGATGTAATTGAATTTTTAGATGGAGCTACTTTAATGGCAGCTATGCCTCATACAGGTAGAACCCATCAGATTAGAGTTCATTGTGCTTATGTAAAACACCCTGTAGGTGGTGATGATAAGTATGGTGATAAAGAATTTAACGAAAGACTAAAAAGCTTAGGTTTAAAGCGTATGTTTTTACATGCAGCAAAAGTTACTTTCTTAAACCCTAAGGATAATTCAGTTTTAAAAATTGAAGGTCCTATGCCAGAAGAATTTGAAGAAGCTTTAAAACTACTTAGAATTAAAAAAAGTTAATTTATGTCAAACAACTTGTACTCCCACATTGATGGTCGTCGCGATTTAGTCATCGACGACAAGTTAGCTTTAATAAGCAAAGATTTAGAAGCAGTAGTCTTCGACCTAGATGGAACCTTAACTGACAGCATTGGTAACATCTTAAAATGTACTGCTCATACCTTTGAGTTTTATAAGTTGCCTAAACCTGATGATAAACAGATCATGAGTACTATAGGTTTAGAACTATCTGAAGCTTTAACAAGTCTTTTACCTGAGGATAAAAAATCTTTAGGTAAGCAGATCACGAAAGATTATCGTGAGATTTTTAGTGCACACAAAGAATATCAAATTGATGTTTTATTTGATGGTATAGAGCCACTACTTAAAACCCTTAGAGAAAGACATATCAAGATTGGTTATGCTTCAGGTCGCTCTATGACTGGTATTAAAAGAACTTTAGACGCCACATTTTTAGGCGATTATTGTGATGGTATATGTGCAGGCTCAGAAGTGCCATCAAAGCCTAATCCTTTAATGATGCAAACTGTTTGTCAGAGATTAAACGTAAATGTAAATAAGGTATTAGGTGTTGGTGATTCTGGTCTAGACATTAAGATGTACCAAAATGCCAATGCTTTGTCTTTAGGTGTACAAACAGGTGTATGGTCAGGTGAGGCTCTAAAGGAGTTACAACCTACATTTCTGTTACCAACTATAGGTGATTTAACTAAGTATTTTTAAATCACCTACAGTTTTAGTACTACTTACACTTAATGTCGTTAACCGCACCATGTGCGCTGATAAAGTAAGGAACTCTAAGTACAGTTCTATCTGTCATAGCAAGAATAGTGATTTTGCATTTATTGTCTTTTAGACTTGCAAGTTTATTTTGAGTGTAGAATAAACTGTCAATTGGTGCAAAATCTAGCAAAACAGCTCTGTCAACTGCAGTGTAGTACAGGTCGTCACGGTAATTTTTAGAAACTAAAGACACTGGGACGTCTGTAATTAAAAGTGGTAACTGCACTAATTCTTCAATAAGAGTATTTAAAGTCTTGTTATCAGCAATTTTAGCTAACTGTTTGAAGGTTAGATAAATACCTGCATAAGTTGCATTTTTAGCATTGTCATCAAAAAGAATTTTTGGACTCTTTTTGCTATCATAATTCTCGGTGGTAATGATACCTAAAACACTTTCTTTGATAGTGCTATTTAAACCAGGTGATTGGTAAGGGAAGATTACACTTGTAGTTTGGAACTTGTTTTTAGTGCTTGCTTCTTTGGCAATTATATTCTTAAGCTCGTCTCCATATACTTCGTCTTTACCAAGTATTACTTCATAAACGGCATAATGATTAGTGCTAAATTTTTCATTTAAGGTATAAGCATAAACACTATTAAAAGCTATAATGCAACTTGCTATAGCTAAAGAGGCAAGATTTTTAATCTTCATAATTAACACCTATATTTAGGTTTTCCCAAAACATACATTACTAAGTTTATATAATTTTTTTTAATAATGATCTGTTTTGGTCCCAATTTTAAAAAAAATATCAGATAAGGATAAACGCCATGTCTAATCTAGCATTTAGCCAAGTGGTTAATTTTGATAAGTTAGCAGAACAAAATGCAAGCTACGCTACCACTATTGATCCTGAATATCTTCCAAGATTAAAAGAAGCTTGTGTTAAGGTATTAGAGCCTGTAAAAGCACAGTTTAAGTTTTACGTAGACTTACAAGGTATGAATACGATTGAAGGAAACTTAGAGACTGAAGTTGCCTTCATCTGCCAAAGATGTGGTAAAGAGTATACTCAAAGCTTAAAGGCTAGTTTTTTATCTACTTGTGATGAGGAGAAAGCTAAATCATTACAAATAGAAGATAAGGTAGATGTAGTTGAGCTAAACGAAGATGGTGCTTTTAATCTATTATCATTCTTAGAAGATTGTTTACTATTAGAAATTCCTTTTATTACAACTCATGAAGAAGGCTCAAAAGACTGCTGTGAGGTTGATAATCTTGAATTTGGTAAAATCGAAAAATCCAAAGAAGATAATCCTTTTTCACAACTTGCAGCCTTAAAAGAGCAATTAAAGCAGAATAAATAAAAGCGTTTTAACTAAGAAACGAAAATACCGCAATTTTATACTTGAAATCAGAAAATGATCTAAGTATAATACCGCGATTAGTGCTACCGAGTGTGGCAAAGTGTTAGTTTATAAGTAAGTTAGCGGGGGATTTTGATCTCCGCAGATTAAGTAAATTTAGGAGACAAAAGAATGGCTGTTCAACAGAACCATAAGTCCCGTTCACGTCGTGACATGCGTCGTTCACACGATGCTTTATCAGCAATGCAATTATCAGTTGACAAGACTTCTGAGGAAGTTCATATTCGTCACAATATTACTCCAGATGGCTACTATCGTGGTGAGAAGTTAAACTTAACTCCAGCTAAGCCATTAATGACTAAGAAAGAGTTCTTAGCTTCATTAAAGAAGTAATTTTATTCTAAGCTGTAAAAATTTCTAGGAGAAGGGCGTCAGGATCTAATCTTGTTACGCCCTTTTTAACTTATGACCACAGAAAAAACAATTACTATTGCACTAGATGGAACCGGTGGTGACAAGGTAGATGGTAAGAGCATCGCAAGCGCAGTGCGTTTTGCTGTGACACTTTGTCCTAATCTAAAAGTGCTCGTCTTTGGTGATCAAGATCTTAAAGTTGCATTAGAGCGCGAAAAAATTGATAGCAAAGCTTATGAGTTTATCTGTGCTCCTGAATGTATCCCTCAAGATGAAGATCCTAGACGTGTTTTAGAAAGTTATAAAAATGCTTCTATGAGAAAAGCTATTGAGGCGGTAAGAGATCATAAAGCAGATGTAATTGTTTCAAGTGGTGGTACAGGTCCTTTAGTAACCTTATCAAGGCATATTCTTGGTGTCATGGAAAACATGCGTCCTGCTTTATGTGCAAGAATTCCTGCAGGTCCTAATAAGTATTCTTTAATGCTGGATTTAGGAGCTAATGCTTTAAGTACTAGTAAAGATCTCTTGTCTTTTGCAAAGTTAGGTCATTGTGCTTATAAAGCCTTGTATGATGTAGCAACTCCTAGAGTAAGTATTTTAAACGTAGGTCAAGAACGCAATAAAGGTAATGCTTTAGTTAAAGAAGCTAGAGATCATATCGAAGAGGTAGATCAAATCAATTGTTGTGGCTTTGTTGAGGCCGATAAGCTTTTTTATGATGCTGCCGATGTCATTGTAACTGATGGCTTTACTGGAAATGTTGCTTTAAAGGCTGCAGAAGGCGTTGCTAAAGCATTTTTAAATGCCACTGGCATTAAAAAATTTTTTTCTAAGCTTTCAAGACCTGATTGGCTTATTCCATGGCAATACAATGGCTCTTTATTACTAGGTGTAAAAGGATTAGTAATAAAAAGTCATGCTAGTGCAGGCAATGAAGCTATTGCTGTAGCTTTAGTTCAAGCTGCTAAGCACGCAAGCTTGAAAATAGTTGAAAATATCGAATCTGAGCTAAAAAAATTAAATTAGTTTAGAGATATTTAAGTTTTTTGTATACAATATACAAATCTTTTTTTTGTCATTCTTGGAGAATTCATTGTTTACTAGAATTCTTGGTACAGGTAGTTACTTACCTTCACAAATACGTACTAATGCTGATTTAGAGAAGATGGTTGACACCTCTGATGAATGGATTATGGAACGTACTGGTATTAGCCAAAGAAGAATCGCTGCTCCTGAGGAAACAGCTGCAAGCATGGGCGCTATTGCCGCTAAACGTGCTTTAGAAGCTGCTAATACAGATGGCAGTGACATTGATTTGGTGATTTGTGCTACTACATCAGCTCAAAAGGCATTTCCATCAACTGCCTGCGAAATTTCAGGTATCTTAGGTATAAGTGGATGCCCTGCTTTTGATCTTGCAGCTGCTTGTTCAGGTTTTAGCTACGGATATGCTTTAGCTCATTCAATGATTATGTCAGGGCAAGCTAAAAAGGTCTTGATCGTTGCAGCAGACATTATGTCTAGAGCTTGTGATCCTAATGATAGAACCACCATTATTCTTTTTGGTGATGGTGCTTCTGCTTGCGTGTTAGGCGAGTCTGACGAAGAAGGTACTATCGCAGTACATATGGGCGCAGATGCTAAGTTTGGTCCATTACTAAGCCTAGATTATCCAAAGCGCGGTGTAGATACTTCAAACTCTTCTTGGTTATATATGAAGGGTAATGATGTTTTTAAGCACGCTGTAACAGTTTTGGCTCAGTTAGTAAGTCAAACCTTAGAAAAGGGAAATATGAAAGCAGAGGATCTAGACTTTTTAGTTCCTCATCAAGCTAATTTACGTATTATTACAGCTACAGCTCGTAAGCTTAAATTAGACATGTCTCAAGTAATTGTAACCTTAGATAAGCAAGGTAATACCTCAGCACCTTCTGTAGGTCTTGCTTTAGATGAAGGTATTAGACAAGGCAGAATTAAGCGTGGGGATGTTTTATTATTAGAATCCTTTGGCGGTGGCTTTACTTGGGGCTCAGCCTTAATTCGATATTAGGATTTTTATTAAAAAGTGCACTTGTTGCGCTTTTATAGGAGATACAGATGAAAAAATACGCAGCCGTTTTTCCAGGTCAAGGTTCACAAAGCGTAGGTATGTTTGCCGATTTTATGGATAATGAGATTGTTGCAAATACTTATGCTGAGGCTAATGAAGCTTTAGGTTATGATTTAAAAGCTATCACCCTAAATGGTCCTGAAGAGCAGTTAAATAAGACTGAAGTTACTCAGCCTGCAATCTTAACAGCTTCTGTTGCTGCTTTTAGAGTGCTAATGAGCAAAGCTGATGCTCCTAGTGCTTTAGCAGGTCACTCTTTAGGAGAATACTCAGCTTTAGTAGCAGCAGGTGCTATTGACTTTAAAGATGCTGTTAAATTAGTTCGTTTACGTGGTCAAGCTATGCAAGAGGCAGTTCCTGCAGGTGTAGGTGCAATGGCAGCAGTTTTAGGCTTAGAAGATCAAGTAATTATTGATACTTGCAATAAAGTATCAGATGCTCAATACAAAGTATGGGCTGCAAACTTCAATACTCCAGGTCAAGTTGTAATTTCAGGTAACAAACAAGCTGTAGATAAGGCTTGTGAAGAATTTACAACTTTAGGAGCAAAGAGAGTAGTTCCTCTAGCTGTTAGCGCTCCATCTCACTGCCCACTAATGCAGCCAGCTGCAGACAGACTAGAAAAGGCTTTACACGAAATTACAGTAAAGGATGCAACTATCCCTGTATATGTAAACGCATATGCTAAGCCATTAACAAAAGCAGCCGACATTATCGATGCCTTAGTAAAACAACTTACTATGCCAGTTCGT
This sequence comes from Pseudomonadota bacterium, assembly GCA_023460615.1. Classification (GTDB taxonomy): domain Bacteria; phylum Pseudomonadota; class Gammaproteobacteria; order Enterobacterales; family Succinivibrionaceae; genus Succinivibrio. The sequence continues at coordinate 6,964 of JAEWPL010000076.1, forward strand.
TGGGTAGAAACCGTTCAAGCTTTAAAGGCTGATGGAGTTGAAGCTTTGGTTGAAGTTGGTCCTAACAAGGTTTTATGTGGTCTAAATCGTCGTATTGACAAGACTTTAGGTAGTGCTAATGTTTGCAATGAGGCAACTTTAGCAAAAGCATTAGATGAATTAGCATAAAGGTAAAATTCATGTTTAAGTTAGATTTTACAGGTAAGATTGTTTTTGTGACTGGAGCTAGCCGTGGTATTGGTAAAGCTATTGCCCAAAACTTTGAGCAATTAGGTGCAACAGTTTATGGTACTGCAACATCACAAAAAGGTGCTGATGCAATCACTGAGTACTTAAATGGTCACGGTAAAGGCTTTGTTATGAATTCTTTAGATAGACAAAGCGTGGAAGATTGTTTCAATGCTGTAGTAGCAGAAGCTGGTACATGCCCTGATGTTTTAGTAAACAACGCAGGTATTACTCGTGATACTTTATTCATGAGAATGAAGCAAGAAGATTTTGATGCTGTAATTCAGTGTAACTTATTAGCTTGTGTTCAATTAGCAAAGCTATGTGTTTCTCCAATGATGAAGAAGCGTGCTGGTAGAATTATCAACATTTCTTCAATTGTTGGTCAAGATGGTAACGCTGGTCAATGTAACTACTCAGCAGCTAAAGCTGGCTTAATTGGCTTTAGCAAATCCTTAGCTAAAGAAGTTGGTAGCCGTGGTATCACCGTTAACTGTATCGCTCCAGGATTTGTAGCTACAGATATGACTGCAGCTTTAAATGAGGAGCAATTAAAGGCTTGGACAAATACCATTCCTTTAAAGAGAGCTGCTACAGCAGATGATATTGCAGCTTCCGCTGTATTCTTAGCATCCGATATGGCCTCTTACATCACAGGTTCTACCATTGATGTAAACGGCGGATTACATTGTAATTAAGAGTTTTGTTTGTGATTTGTGATAGAAATAGCTTTTTATGCAAAATAAAATCATAATACACTACCAAATCACAATCAAAACAGATATAATTAGGCAAGTTTTATTTTTGGTCTAGCAATAGTGCTAGGTTTTTAACTAGAAAGGACAGTAACTGCATAAGCAGTCTGATCAAGGAAAGAAATGAGCAACACCAATATTGAAGAGCGCGTAAAGAAAATTATCGTTGACATGTTAGGCGTAAAGCCTGAAGATGTTGTACCTGAGGCATCTTTCGTAGATGATTTAGGCGCTGACTCACTAGACACTGTAGAGCTAGTTATGGCACTTGAGGAAGAGTTCGAGACTGACATTCCTGATGAGGAAGCAGAGAAGATCAATACTGTTCAAGCTGCTATCGATTACATCAATAAGCACCAGGCTTAATTGTCTGTGTTCTTAAATGAGATGGAGATCCCATCTTCTGATATTTATTAAATAGACTGGAGATGTTAACATCTCCATTCTTTTTTGTTTTCTACATTCACGGAGATCCAACGGTGCAATTACGTAGGGTTGTAGTTACCGGTATGGGCATGTTAAGCCCAGTTGGCGGAACACTAGAAGAATCTTGGAAGAACATTTTAGCTGGTAAAAGCGGTATCGCACCTGTAGAAGGTTTTGATACAACAGACTTTACAGTTAAGATCGCTGGTCAAGTAAAAGAATTCAATGCTGAGCAATGGGGCATTGCTCGTAAAGATGAGCGTAAGATGGATTTATTCATCCAATACGGCATCGCAGCTGGTATCATGGCTATCAATGATTCTGGTATTGAAATTACTAATGAGAATGCTGACCGAATTGGTACTATGATTGGTTCTGGCATTGGCGGTTTAACCTTCATTGAGAAGAATATCAATGGTTTAGCTGCTCGTGGACCTCATGGTATTAGCCCATTCTTCGTACCATCAACCATCATTAACATGGTTTCTGGTCAATTATCAATTATGAAAGGCCTACGTGGTCCTAACCTATCAACCGTAACTGCTTGTGCTACTGGTACTCATGCCATCGGTTTATCAGCTCGTTTAGTAGCATATGGTGATGCTGATGTGATGATTTGTGGCGGTGCAGAGAAGGCATCAACCCCAATGGGTATCGGTGGTTTCGCTGCTATGAAAGCATTATCACACCGTAATGATGATCCTGAGCATGCTTCACGTCCTTGGGATAAGAACCGTGATGGTTTCGTATTAGGCGATGGTGCTGGTGTATTAGTACTTGAAGAGTACGAGCACGCTAAGGCACGTGGCGCTAAGATATACGCAGAGCTAGTTGGCTTTGGTATGTCTGGTGATGCTTACCATATGACTGCAACTCCTGAAACTGGCGAAGGTGCAGCTCGTTCTATGCTTCACGCCCTAAAGGATGCAAATGTAAAACCAGAGCAAGTAAATTACATTAACGCTCACGGTACTTCAACCTCAGTAGGTGATTTATCAGAGCTTCGTGCTGTTAAGAGCATTTTTGGTGATGCTCCTAAGAATTGCTGCATGAGTTCTACTAAGTCTATGACTGGTCACTTATTAGGTGCAGCTGGTGCTATTGAAGCTGTAATTACTGCTATGGCAGTTAAAGAGCAGATTTGCCCTCCAACTATTAACCTAGAAGATCCAGAAGATGAAGTAGGTGATTTTAACCTAGTTCCATGGACTCCTCAGAAACATGACATTGAGTACGCTATGTCCAATAACTTTGGTTTTGGTGGTACTAATGGTTCATTACTATTCAAGAGAATTGACTAGTAAGTAACTTGTCTAGAC
>JAEWPL010000077.1 GCA_023460615.1 Pseudomonadota bacterium
CCTCCATAAAGAAGCCCGACTAATAGTCGGGCTTACAAATTAAATTAAACTAATAATTTAATTAAATTATAGTTGTGGACCTGACTTAACTAGGTCGCCACCTAAAGCTTCGAACTTCTTGAAGTTCTTGATGAAGCGCTCTGCTAGATCCTTAGCCTTTACATCCCAATCTGCTGGGTTTGCATAGGTATCACGTGGATCTAAGATCTTAGGATCAACACCAGGTAATGCTGTAGGTACCTTGAATGAGAACATAGGAATTGTCTTAGTCTCAGCCTTATCGATAGAACCGTCTAAGATTGCATCGATGATACCACGAGTATCCTTAATAGAGATACGCTTACCAGTACCGTTCCAACCAGTATTTACTAAGTATGCCTTAGCGCCAGACTTGTTCATTCTCTCAACAAGTACTTCTGCGTACTTGGTTGGAGGTAATGATAAGAATGCTGCACCGAAGCATGATGAGAAGGTTGGAGTAGGCTCAGTAATACCACGCTCAGTACCAGCTAACTTAGCTGTGAAGCCTGATAGGAAGTAGTATTGAGTTTGACCCTTATCAAGAATTGATACTGGAGGTAAAACACCGAAAGCATCAGCTGATAAGAAGATTACGCGCTGAGCTGCTGGGCCCTTAGAAATTGGCTTAACGATGTTAGTGATGTGGTTGATTGGGTAAGAAACACGAGTGTTCTCAGTTACTGACTTATCAGCGAAATCAATCTTACCATCAGCAGAAACAGTTACGTTCTCTAATAATGCATTGCGCTTGATAGCTGCCCAAATATCAGGCTCGTTTTCCTTAGATAGGTTGATTACCTTAGCATAGCAACCACCTTCGAAGTTGAATACGCCATCATCATCCCAACCGTGCTCATCGTCACCGATTAGTAGACGCTTTGGATCGGTAGATAGAGTGGTCTTACCAGTACCTGATAGACCGAAGAAGATAGCAGTGTTCTTGCCTTCTTTATCAGTATTAGCTGAGCAGTGCATTGCAGCAATACCCTTTAGAGGTAAGTAGTAGTTCATCATTGAGAACATACCTTTCTTCATCTCACCACCGTACCAGGTGTTAAGAATTAACTGCATACGCTCAGTTAAGTTGAATACAACAGCAGTCTCTGAATTTAGACCTAACTCTTTGTAGTTCTCAACTTTAGCCTTTGAAGCGTTTAGAACAACGAAGTCTGGCTTGAAGTTCTTTAACTCTTCAGCTGTTGGACGGATGAACATATTTGTTACGAAGTGAGCCTGCCAAGCAACTTCCATAACAAAACGGATAGCCATACGAGTATTTGCGTTAGCACCGCAGAAACCATCAACAACATATAACTTCTTGTTTGATAATTCTTTACCAGCAAGAGTCTTTAATGCATTCCAAGACTCTGTTGATAGAGGCTTGTTGTCGTTCTTGAACTCGTCGGTTGTCCACCAGAAAGTATCCTTTGAAGTCTCATCTTTAACGATGAACTTATCTTTTGGAGAACGACCAGTGTAAACACCAGTCATTACATTAACAGCACCCATCTCGGTGTTCTGACCTACATCGAAACCAGTTAGACCTGCTTTGGTCTCTTCTGCATATAAGTCTTCATATGATGGGTTGTGAACAATCTCAGCAGCAGCGCTGATGCCATATTTAGCTAAATTAAGCTCGTCAAATAAGCTCATTTTTTTCTCCACGTGTTAGTACCTGAGCGATGCTCAGTTTTCATTTAAGTACAGTACGATTTTACAGTAATTTGTAAATTTATGCGATTATTTTCAGTTAATAATTTGAATAAAATGTAAGAAATTTTCTTATGTCAGATAAGTAAACAAACGACACAAAAATCGTATACAATATTCAAACTTAAGAATTTTACATTTCAAGTGTATTATCCGTGTTAAAAATGGGATCTTTATGACCAAAATCAGTGTTAGCGATAAAGCTCAAGAATACTTTTTAAAAATCATTACCAAGCAAAAGATGGATGGCTTGGCAATTCGTCTTACAGCTACTAATGTAGGAACCCCTGGTGTTCAATGTGGCATTCTATATTGCCCAAAAGAGTACATTACTCCTAATGATGAACACTTCCAAATGAAGGGCTTTGAGATTGTTATTGATCAGTCTGTATCTGAGTACCTAGATGATTCTATTATTGATCTATCAAAGAATGATGATGGTGAAGACTTATTAACCTTCCACGCACCAAACTTAAATAAACAAGACTTACCTGCTGATGCAACCTTGTTTGATAGATTAAAGAAATTTATCGATTCAACTGTAAGCCCATCACTAGCAGCTCACGGTGGCGCAGTTTCTTTAGTTGAAGTAACCGACGATGGTATAGTAAAGGTTAAATTTACAGGTGGTTGCTTAGGTTGCTCAATGGTTGGTGTTACCTTAAAAGAAGGTATTCAAACTCAACTAAATCAAGCTTTCCCTGGAATGATTAAAGACGTTGTTGACGTAACAGAACACGAAGTTACTGATAAGACTTACGGTTAGCAACAATGGTTGATCCTCTAAATGAGGATCAACTTCCATTATTCTGCTTTTTGTTCTCTGCTTAGTAAAGATAAAGCAGCTTCCTTAACTGACTTATTGTTATACAAGATTTCATAGATTTCAGAACAAATTGGCATCTGAACATTACACTTATCTTTAAGATCTTTGATAACCTTACTAATAGTGTAACCCTCTACCACTTGACCTATTTTTGCTAGAGCATCTTCACAACTCAAACCTTGTCCAATATAAACGCCAAAACGTCTATTTCTAGATTGGTTATCAGTACAAGTTAAGATTAAATCACCTAAACCTGATAATCCCATAAAGGATCGATCTGTAGCACCTAGTGCAATACCAAGCCTACACATCTCAACTAAGCCTCTTGTGATTAGAGCTGTTCTTGCATTAGCGCCATAGCCAAGACCATCAGATAGACCTGCACCTATAGCAATGACGTTTTTAATAGCGCCACCTAATTGAAGTCCAATTAAATCGTCGCTAGCGTAAATTCTAAAGGTCTTTGTATGCATCAAATCAGAAAAATCTTTGATGAAATTTGGATCAGTACCTGCCATAGCAATAGCGGTTGGAAGACCTTTAGCTAATTCCATCGCAAAGGTAGGACCTGACAAGACTGCCATAGGTATATCATTACCTAGAACTTCTACAGCTACAGAACTTAATAAGCGACCTGTACCTTTATCTAAACCTTTAGTAGCCCAAGCAAGTCTATGCTCACTTGTAAGATAAGGTTTTATTGCAGAGAGAACCTCACTGAAGGTGTGAGATGGAACAACTACTAGAATATTTTTAGAAGCTTTTATAGCTTGTTCTAAATCAGAGGTAACAACTAAAGAATCTTCAAAATGCACCGAAGGAAGGTACTTGTCATTAGTCCTCTCCTGTTGCATTTTTAGAGCAGACTCTTTGTTACGAGACCACAGCATCACAGGTAATCCCTTTGATGCTGTAGATTGTGCAAGAGCTGTACCGTAAGATCCAGCTCCTATCACGCTTAACGCAAAAGCAAAATCAGACATAAATATCTTTAACTATGCCTGAGGAGCCTCGTTTGAAGCTGCACCATTTGCTACATCTGATTGAGCTTGTTGAGCTTTTTGAGCTTGTTGTGCACGGTACATAGCTTCAAAGTTAATTGGTTGTAAATTTAATGGAGGGAAAGTTCCACGGTTTACAAGTGAAGAAATGTGCTCACGAGCATATGGGAATAAAATGTTTGGTGCAACACCTGATAATAAGAAATCTTTTGTTGCATCATCAATGTTACGTACTAAGAAGATACCAGCTTGGTGAACTTCACAGATAAAAGCAACTTCTTCGCCTAGTTTGCATGTTACAGTTACACGTAAGTCAACTTCATAGCTGTCTTCATTTAACTTGTTTGGCTTTGCATCAAAGTCAACTTTGATTTCAGGCTTCCTCTCTTTAGTAAAGATAGTAGGTACATTAGGAGTTTCTAAAGAACAATCTTTTGCATATAAACGGATAATATCAAATGCAGGTTGATTGTTTTGTTGTGGTTGTTGTGCGTTATCAGACATAGTCTTTATTCCTTAAGTTTTTTTAATTTATTTCTTTGTTGATAAAGGAAGATTGTCCATTGACCATTGGGCAATACCACCATCTAAAGTAAATACACATGTATAACCTTGTTTTTTAAGTGAAATTGCGCCGTTGAAACAATCTGAATCCATCTTGTCTTTGCCAACTAAAATTACAGGCTTATCTTTATAGCTGTCGATTCGATTTAATTTTCCTTCCTTAATTTCATTTAAAGGAATATTGATAGAGTTAGCAATATGACCTTTTACAAATAGATTATTTGCTCTTACATCAACATAAACACCATTTTCATGGTTAATTTTAGCTGTTGCAGCATTGGCATTTAGCTTTTTTACACGAGCAATTAAAATTCTTGCTTGGACATAAATTAAAGCGGCTAAAAGAGCAAAAAATACAATCACCATGATTTGATGGCGACCTGCAAATGCAACTAGTTCAGAAAAATTGTCAGATGAGAAAAAATCACCCACAATGACACCTCATAAATAAAAGTAAGTTAATACAAGATTTTATCATAACTGTAAGCTATCTAAAAAGCCTTTAGTCACAGATCCTTAATCAATAAGCTATATACAGATGCTACTTTTTGACATTTTTTTAATACTCTCAAATTAGAAATTAACCTATTACCAAGAATTTTTTGCACCAATTGATTTTAGAAAAATTTAATTTTGTATATTTCGCTTAAAAATAAGATAAATACTGTAAAATACATCGTAATTTTGTTTTTTTTAATTTAGAGAATAGAGAACTTATGGCAAACAAAAAACCTCTTGCCCTAATTATTATGGATGGTTGGGGCGACAATCCAGTTAAAGAATTCAATGCTGTTGAAGCTGCTAAAACTCCAGTTCTTGATAGCCTAGTTGCAAATTATGCTCACACTGACATTCAAGCATCTGGTATTGATGTAGGTTTACCTGAAGGTCAAATGGGTAATTCTGAAGTAGGTCACACCAATATCGGTGCTGGTCGTATTGTTTACCAAGAATTAACCAGAATTGGTAAAGCAATCAAAGATGGTGATTTCTTCAAGAACGAAACTCTATGCAAAGCTGTTGATAAAGCTGTAGCAGCAGGCAAAGCAGTTCACATCATGGGTCTAATGTCACCAGGTGGTGTTCACTCACACCAAGATCATATCGTTGCTATGATTAAACTTGCCGCACAACGTGGTGCTAAGAAAGTTTATTTCCATGCCTTTACAGATGGTCGTGACGTTGCACCTCGCTCAGCACCCGAATACATTGCAGTTATCGAAAATGCCTTCAAGGAAGCAAAAGTAGGTCGTATTGCTACCTTAGTTGGTCGTTACTATGCAATGGATAGAGATAACCGTTGGGATCGTGTTCAGCAAGCTTATGATCTTCTAACTCAAGGCAAGAGCCAGTTCGGTTCTTTTGCAACTGCTGATGAAGCTTTAGATGCAGCTTATGCTCGTGACGAAAACGACGAGTTCGTAAAAGCTTCTGTAATTGGTGAGAAAGCTCCTCTTGAGGATGGCGATTCACTAATCTTCATGAACTTCCGTGCTGACCGCGCTCGTCAAATTACTCGTTCATTTGTAAACTCAGATGCTGATTTCACAGGTTTTGTTCGCGAAGTTAAGCCAAAGCTAGCAAGTTTCGTAATGTTAACTCAATATGCAGCTGACATTAAGACCGATTGTGCTTACCCACCTGAGGTTTTAACTAATACTCTAGGCGAGTGGTTATCTAAGAAGGGTATGACTCAATTACGTATTTCTGAGACTGAGAAGTATGCTCACGTAACCTTCTTCTTTAACGGTGGCGTTGAAACTGTATTCCCAGGTGAAGACAGAATTCTAATCCAAAGTCCAAAGGTTGCAACTTATGACTTACAACCAGAGATGAGCTCTACAGAGCTAACCGATAAGCTATGTGCAGCTATTGAGTCTGGCAAATACGATATGATCATTTGTAACTATCCAAATGGTGATATGGTTGGTCACACTGGTGTATTTGATGCAGCTGTTAAGGCTTGTGAAGCTGTTGATACCTGCATTGGTCGTGTAATTGAGTCTCTAAAGAAAGTTGATGGTGAGTGCTTAATTACTGCAGATCACGGCAACTGCGAGAGAATGAAGGATCTAACCACTGGTGTTCCTTATACAGCTCACACTAACCTACCAGTACCTTTCATCTACTACGGCAGAAAGGCAACTATGAGAGCAGATGGTCGTCTATCAGATATCGCTCCTAC
>JAEWPL010000078.1 GCA_023460615.1 Pseudomonadota bacterium
GCCTTTAACTCAAGCTCAAATAAAAAAGTACATTGAAAAAAATCGTCAAGCTATGCGACAAGCAGGTATATACACTGCTGAAGATTACAATGAACTCGGCAAACTCAAAGCTGATTTGATTAGTGAATTGCAACTCACGAAACAAGGAGAATTGCAACTCACGGAGGAGCAAGTTTTAACCAGGATTAAAACTCTAATGACTGATTTATCAGCTAAGGCAACTAAAGCAAATGATGATTTAGCTACTGTTAAGAGTGATTTAGAAACTGTAAAAGCTGATTTAGCTACTGCTAATAACAAGATTGCAACTTTGGAAAATGAAAACGGAGTGCTAAAGAAACTCAATGACATGTTGCAAAAAGAGCCTATCAATCCAGCTCAAAAGCCAGTTGCTAAACCAAAATCAAAACCTAATTTGGTAGGATTTGAAAATATAGGGCAAAAATCGTCAAGGACATGGGAAAGCATCTTAGGTAATACCTCTACTCATGAAAGTGAAGTAGATAGCCTTAAAACGCAACAGATTTCAAAATTGAGCACTTCTGAAGTTAAGAAGGAGCAATCTGATAATCTCACAGTCGGAAAATCCGTACATCGAAGTCGCTAAATACCAAATCCGAATTAACTATCCCTAAAAAGCGACAATAACTGATAACCCACAGATACAGACCTACAAGCTTGTGACGGGGCTCGACCCCTGAACAAGCGTATAGAGCGTTGGTGACTAACCAACGTGAACTCAAGCGAGTGAGTGAGGCGATTGTAATGAGCCAATCGAACGATGCAAGGTGGTCTAAAAACATGTATTTAAAGTGAATATTTTATTAAACAAAATAAGCACTTTTGAAAAGCTATACCTTTATTTGTCTTGATACTTATACGAACAATTTTCGGAATATCCTAATAAACGGCTTATTTATGCGTTTTTTGAGTGATATTTTATTTTGATGATTTTTGGAGTAGAATTTTAGGTAGAAAATTTACCCCCTACAAATGGGAAATAAGTAAGGGGTTGAAAAATTGCTTTGTATTTTAATCACTACTGGGAAAGTAGTCATACACTGGAGGTGTACAGTGCCTATTATAAAAAATATTATAAATTTATCAAGCGTTATTGAGAACGATCAATCAATAACCAAGATGACTTATAAGAAAAAACAATCCTTAAAACTTGATTTACAACATAAATTTCAATCTATGGGATTTAGTAAATTAGCATGTCGTTGCGCCGATTGTGGCACTCAGTTAACTTTCGATAAACAACAGAATTTTTTTGACAAAGATGAACACCGTTTAAAGCTAGCTGATGCTAACTTTTGTGATAATAAATTCTGCCCTATTTGTTCACGCAATAACTCATTAAATGTAGCCTTAACAGTAGAGCAAATTCTTGAAATTGTTGGTGATAGATACCAACCAATATTTGTTACATTCACCATTAAGAACCCAGCAATTTGCAGACTTCGTGGAGCATTAGATTTGCTTAATAAGTCGTTTACCAGAATGACAAAAACAAAACGTTGGATGGGTTCTATTGTTGGTTTTTTTAGAGCTGTTGAGTATCTTGGTGATGATACTCCAGAAGGTCAAGCTCACCCTCACATTCATTCGATATTGCTTGTTGAAAATGACTACTTTTACAAGTCATCTAGTAAATACATCACCAAAGACGAGTGGATTACCATGTGGCGCAAAGCCCTTAGAGTTGATTATGATCCTTCGATTTACATTGAGTCAATCTACGACAAGATGAAAGAGCATAACAACCTTTCAGCTAATTTAGCTAGTGCTTTAGAAGTAGCTAAATATTGCACTACATTTGCTGATTTACAAAAACTTTCTGACGAGGACTTTGGTTATCTTTATCGTGCAACAAAAGGTGCTCGTTTGTACGCTTTTGGTGGTGTTTTTAAAGAGCTTAAAATTCAAGCTATGATAGATAATCAATACGAGAAAAGTGATGAAAAGAAAGAATGGAAAACTCTAGAAACTTTGTACTTTGAATGGTTTAAAAATCACTATCAGCTTAAAACTCAAAATATCTATCAAGATCACAAATCTAAAGAAGATACTTTAGAGCAAGGTCTTTATTCAATTCAACAAGATGATTTATAATTAACTCACAAGAGTTAAGTTTTCAGTAGAAATATTATCGTTCATATAAGATTTCTCCTTATTATTAATAAAATCAAAGGGCACCCTCAAAGGTGCCTTTTTTAATTTCTTTTATAAGTCTTTAAACAAATCTTGTGATTGTATCTCTGCTACTTGCTCATCGTAGTTTTCTTCAACTTTTTGCACCCAATCTTCCAGTATCAAAGAATTGATGTAGTCAGATACAGATTGATTATGAGTATTAGCCTCAATCTTTAGGTGTGAGTAAGTATCTTCAGATATTCTCAAACTGATAGTCTTATTACGTACTTGACTGTTGAATTTCTGTCTAAATTCCATAGTCGCAAGTTGCTTTTGCATTTGTGCTTTAGTTGCCATTTTCTTGCTCCTGTAACTTTGTTTTTAATTCATTAAAAGCCTTAAGGGTGATATTACAAACAAACTCACCACCTTCGGTAAAAACTTGGTATTCACTG
>JAEWPL010000079.1 GCA_023460615.1 Pseudomonadota bacterium
TCATGGCTATATTAGCCTTTGCCTCTTCTGCAAATTTCTTACTTGAGAATTTATCGCAATATAAAGAAATATTTCCTTGTTCAGTGATTTCTTGAGGTGCGACTTCATCTTTTGAGTTAGTATCTTGAATGTTAGCTACAGAAATTTCTGTGTTTTGCTCGTTAGTAGTCTGATTTGAAGGCTCTACAGCTGCTGGTTTTGCATTAGGCTGAATTTGCAGATCTTGAGCACTGTTGTTTTGATTTATCAAATCATTTTGAGCATTTACATTAGCTTCAATATCTAAAGGATCTGTTGCTATAGCATTATTATCCTCAAAAGAAATAGTGTCAGAGGAATTATTATCATCAGGATGAAGTACTAGTTTTTCATTTGAGCTTGATGAAAATGCAAAACATAGTGCTATTACTAAAGCTAGTATTGCAACAGTTACCACAACTAAGTTTTTGTACTTAATTGCAGAATTCTCATCTTTTTTTAAGATATAAGCTTTAAAGGAGTTAATTAAGTCACTAATTGCTAGCTTTAGATTATTCACTTTACATTTGCTCCATTACGTTAATGCCTAGTAACTCAAGTCCTTGTTTTAGAACTTTAGCTGTAAGCTCACATAGAGCTAAGCGGCTCTTAGCAGTATCTTCCTCAACGCCCTCTTTAAGAATTGGGCAAGCCTCGTAAAAATGCATAAAGATATTTGAAAGCTCAAAGATATAGTTGCATAGCAAGTTAGGTAAAGTCTTTGCACCTACGCTATTAACAGCCTCGCTAAATGCTAATAGCTTGTTAGCTAAATCTTCTTCTGCTTCATTGGTGATTACAATCTTACCTGCTGTTAGGTGATTTGCTTTTCTGAAGATTGCTCTAATACGGCTATAAGCGTATTGAAGATATGGAGCAGTATTACCTTCAAAAGATAGCATCTGATCCCAATCGAAGATGTAATCTGTGGTGCGGTTCTTGCTTAAATCAGCGTATTTAACAGCACCAATAGCAATATTGTGGATTACCTTTTGTTTATCTTCATTATTTAAGGAGGAATTTCTTTGTTCTAGTAAGGTAGTAACTCTTGCTTCTGCCTCATCAAGTACATCTCTTAGCTTTACAGTACCACCTGAACGAGTCTTAAAAGGCTTGCCGTCTTTACCTAACATCATGCCAAATGGGCAGTGCTCTAAAGAAACATTTTCACCTACATAACCAGCCTTTCTACAGATAGCCCAAACAGTTTCAAGGTGTTGACTCTGTCTTGAATCAGTAAAGTATAAAATTCTGTCAGCCTTTAATTTTTCTGCTCTGTATTTTGCGCATGCAATATCAGTAGTGGTGTATAGGTAGCCACCATCCTTTTTACGGATAATGTTACCAAGAGGATTACCTTCTTTATTCTTAAATTGAGGTAAGTAAACAACGATAGCACCTTGATCTTCAACGGCAATTTTTCTGTCAATTAGATCTTGTACTACTACAGGTAGCATGTCGTTGTATAAGCTCTCGCCCATGATATCTTTATCAGAAAGAGTTACGTCTAAACGGTCATATAGTTTCTGATTTTGAACCATAGTCATGTTAACTAGCTTTTTCCACATTGATCTGCAGTATTCATCACCACCTTGTAGTAATACCACGTAGTGTCTTGCTTTAACTGCAAATTCTTCATCTGTGTCGTAACATTCTTTAGCTTCTCGATAGAAGGCTTCAAAATCGCTAAGATCCATACCTTGACCAGACTCATTTTCTTTCTTTTCAAGGTAGGCGATAAGCATACCAAATTGAGTTCCCCAGTCACCGATATGGTTAGCTCTAATAACTTTATTACCTAAAAATTCTAAAACTCTAACAACAGCATCACCAATAACAGTTGATCTAATGTGGTGTACTGCCATTTCTTTTGCTACGTTAGGGGCTGAGTAATCGACAACGATAGTCTTAGGCTCAGAAACTTTTGCAACACCTAATCTTGGATCGCTATTCATCTGTTCTAAGGCATCTGCAATAGAGGTCTTATTGATAAAGAAATTGATAAAGCCAGGACCTGCAATTTCTACTTTGCTGATATGATTATCTTTAGGAAGATTATCGATAATACTCTGTGCGATTTGTCTAGGAGCTTGCTTTAATGGCTTAGCTAGTAACATAGCAATGTTAGTAGCAAAATCACCATGAGCTCTGTCTTTGGTTCTATCAATACGAATGTTATCTACATTGACAGTGTTGTCTGGATTGATAGTTTCAATGCTTTTTTTGATTAAATTTTCAATTAATTTTTTCATAAATTTTATTAACGCACCTAAGGTTTTGAAAATTTGCAAGACCAACTAGTACATGTTAATCGGATCAACTTCGATTGCAAAACGTACATCATTTGGTATTTTGCTTTGTATAACAATCTGTTGTACTACTAATAAAAACTGACTAAGTGTTTTACGACTATAGCTGTTTATTAACACATGAAAGTGGTAGCGATTTTGAACTTTCTCCATTTTATCAGATGTTACTGAACTAATTGATAAATTTCCAAAATTGCTTACTTCTATGTTAATTTTTTCGTATATCTCTTTTATAAAATTAAAGGCTTTAAATCTGTTGGCACTGTTACAAAGAAGGAAAGCTTGACTAGTATATGGGGGTAAATTTAGCTTTTTTCTAGTATCTAACAGATCATTGGCAATAGTTAAATAACTACAATTTGGATCTGCAAGTTGATTGATGAGTTTATTATCAGGATGATGAGTTTGGATAATAACTCTGCCAACTTTGTTGCCACGACCAGCTCTGCCTGCAACTTGGGTAATAAGTTGAGCAGAGTTTTCTTGGGAACGGTAATCGTCATTAAATAAAGAGGAGTCAACATCTAAAATGCCAACTAAGGTAACATTTGGAAAATCATGTCCTTTAGCTAGCATTTGAGTACCAAGCATAATTTGACTTTTACCTTCTCTGATCCTTGAAAGCTTAGTTTCTAATTGTGCTTTTGTGGTAACAGAATCTCTGTCTATTCTTTCAATACCTACATCAGGGTATCTTGTTTTCAAAAATTCGTATACTTGTTCAGTACCAAAACCTTCTTCAATAAGCTCAGTGTTACCACATACATAGCATTTATCAGGTATTGAAAAAACATTCTCGCAAACGTGGCACTGTAATCTATGGTTTTGCTTATGTACGGTTAGTAAATTGTCGCAGTTAGGACAAACAAAAACATGACCACATTGATGACATACTAAGTGGTGAGAATAACCACGACGATTTAAAAATAGTAATACTTGATTTCCCTTTGCGGTTTCTTCGCCAATTTCGTTTTCAAGACTTTGACAAATACCAGTTTTTAATCCGTCAGTTAGAGGTTCATTTCTAAGATCTATAAGTTCTATTTTAGGTAAAGTTGCGCCTTTGGCTCGAATAGTTAAATCAAGTTTTTTATATAGACCAATTTGGGCATTATATATAGATTCTAAACTTGGAGTTGCAGAGCCTAATACAATAGGGCAGTTATTGATTTTCGCTCTTATAATAGCCAAATTTCTAGCATGATATCTAAAGCTGTCTGATTGCTTAAAAGAGCTGTCATGCTCCTCGTCTAGTACTATCAATCCAAGATTAGGAATAGGTGTAAATAAAGCGGTTCTAGTTCCAATTAGAATTCTTGATTTTCCTAAGGACATATCCATATAAGAGTCTAGTCTTTCTCTATCAGAAAGAGCTGAGTGCATAGAGGATACAGGAACTTTAAAGCGTCTATAAAATCTGTCAAAAGTTTGAGGGGTTAAGGAAATTTCTGGAACCAAAATTAGAACTGCTTTTCCTTGTTCAAGGATCTTTTGAATAATTTGCAAATAAACTTCTGTCTTGCCAGAGCCAGTAATTCCATTTAATAAAAAGGTATCAAAATGGTTACAGGCACTAATGGTCGTAATGGCATTAACTTGCTCAATATTTGGTTTAGGAGGATCTTCTTTTAAAACTTCAGTGTATTTAGTCTCACAATCTTTTACTTGAGCATCATTAAAGTTATAGAGTTCAACTAATCCTTTTTTTACTAAGGCATTTTCACTGTTGCTACTAATACCTCTTTCACGAAGTTCCTTACGTCTTACCCCACCAGCTTTTAAGATTTCTAGAATTTGCTTTTGCTCTTTGGATTTGATTTTGTTTAAGATCTCTAAACCTACGGTTTCTGTTAGCCTTAAAGCAGGAATATTCTCATAGGCAAAAGTACCACCATCTCGTAAAATTTTTGGTAGAGCAACATTAATGCATTGACCTAAAGGGTAATGATAATAATTACTTCCAAATTCAAGGACTTTCATCACTTCACTTGGAATGATAGGTCTATTATCGAGTAATTGAGCCTCTTTGATTTGGGATAAATCAAGACTTGTATCAATGTTTGGTTCTGTTCTCGTAATTAAACCAACTTGCTTTGAGTTTGCAAAATTAACTAAAACTCTCTTGCCAACTAATCCATCACTGCTATCAGCAACTACTTTATAAACAAACTCTTTGAATAAAGGTCTATTGATAGCAATGTATACGAACTGATAATTAAAAGCTTGCATAGTTAGTTTTAGAATTGATAGCTTTAGAAATGTATTTTTTTTCTTAAATAGTGAATGATAACGGGCTGTATTATAGCTTAAATATCTCATTTAGACAGTAAGTACACTCTATTACTTAGTAATATAATGCTCAAGTACATACTCAATTATTTGGTTTTACCTTTATATACTGTCAAAGATGAATTAGTGGACTATTATTTTTTAGCCTTCTAAAGACAGAATTAGTTTGAAAAAATAATTAATAAATTATTGCATATTAATCAAAGATCATCTAATATAAGCCACCGTTTCTATTTTAAGCGTATGGTATTTGGCGCAATAATGTGGCTGAAAGAGCGATACGCATT
>JAEWPL010000080.1 GCA_023460615.1 Pseudomonadota bacterium
TGGTCGTAGATATGACATTGAAATGCAGTCTAGTAATAATCCTAACGATCCTTTGCCTTTAAGAGCTAGGTACTATGTATCTATGCTTGATCAAAGCACTATCAAAAAAGGCGAACACTACCGCGAATTGAAGCATAGTTATGTAATTTTTATCTGCAACTTTGCTCTATTTGGAGGAAAAAGACGAATGTATACGTTTAATTTCCGCTGTAATGAAGATACCAGCATTAAACTTAATGACAATAGCACTATTGTCTTTCTTTGCTCAAAAGGCAAAAGTAATAGCGGTGTTGACAAAGATATTGTTTCATTTTTAGACTATATCAACGATGATTCTCAAATTAAGTCAGACTTTGTGAAAGAAATTGATGCAAGAGTTAATCAACTCAATCAAAATCCTGATGAAGATGGAGGTATAAATATGTACGAATGGGCTTTTCAAGAACGAAGTGATAGAGCTCGTGCTGAAGGTAGAGCTGAAGGTCGTGCTGAAGGTCGCGCTGAAGGTAGAGCTGAAGGACAAGTTGAACTTATACTTAACATGATTAAAGAAAATGTACCTTTTGAGTTAATTGCCAAATATTCTAAGCTTAGTCTTGAAAAAGTACGTCAAATTGCTAAAGAGCACAAGCTCTTAAAATAATCTTGTCTTAATATTTTCTGATTCAAGGTGTTGTATCAACAAAATACAACACCGTTTATTTGTAATTCAATTTTCTAAGCTTTTAATATGACCATAAACATTACCTACAAACAAGCTAAAGAATTTACTAAAGATCAAGTTGCTAATTTGTTTCACTCCGTAAACTGGATCTCAGCAAATTATCCTAATCGTCTATTTAAGGCTCTACAAAACTCCTCTACTGTGATTACAGCATGGCATGAAGATGAGCTTGTAGGACTTGTTAGAGTAATTGACGATACGCAGATGGTAGCTTTTATTCACTACGTGCTTGTCAATCCAAAATACCAAGGTTTAGGTATCGCAAGTAAGATGCTAAACATGGTAAAAGAGAAATACCAAGACTTCCTATATATTGACGTAATGCCAGAAGATCGCAACAACGTTCCTTTCTATGAAAAACTAGGTTTTGAAGAGGTAAAAACAGGCTCATCACTAAACATTTGCAATTACGATATTCAAGATTAGTTGCATATTAAGTTTTGCTTTTTAATTTTACACAACTCTCGAAGCGATTATTTTTGGTACTGTGCGACAGAATTTACAAATTTTCTAAGTTCTTATAAACACTTTATGGCATAATATAGAACTTGTAAGTACGGTAATCGCTATTGTTCATGATTTCTACTTACAATTGCTAATCCTAAGTCTGCAAGGGATGCCTTGCGTCAGTTTTTAGTTTGGTCTAATCCCCAATAAATTCTTGATAAAGACGAAAGATTAAGGTTGCCATTAAAAGCCCCCTCTTTTTAAGAAAGTTTGGCGCGTACTTTTAAATGGTGTTATTAAAACTTGTTTCTATATAGCATTTAGGGGCTAGGTTATACCTAGAATAGGCTCCTAGCTTTTTTATATGTTTTAGAAACCTAAAAATAGGAATTTTTCTCGTGAAGAGAATGCTTATTAACGCAACTCAACTTGAAGAAGTTCGTGTTGCTCTTGTTGATGGTCAAAAGCTGTATGATCTTGACATTGAATCCCCACAGCATGCCAACAAAAAAGCTAATATTTACAAAGGTACCATTACTAGAATTGAGCCAAGTTTAGAGGCTGCATTCGTAGATTATGGTGTAGATAGACATGGCTTTCTTCCATTAAAGGAAATTGCTCGTGAATACTACCCTGCTGGTACTAATTTTAGCGATCACGCACAAGTTCGTTCTGCTCTAAAAGAAGGTACTGAAGTTATCGTTCAGATTGAAAAAGAAGAACGTGGCTTAAAAGGCGCTGCTTTAACTACTTTTGTATCTTTAGCTGGTAGTTATTTAGTTTTAATGCCAAATAACCCTCGTGCTGGTGGTATTTCTCGCCGTATTGAAGGTGAGGATAGAACAGAACTTAAGGCTGCTTTAAAAGGCTTAACTATTCCTGAGGGAATGGGTGTTATTGTTCGTACTGCAGGTGTTGGTAAGAGTGCTGAAGAACTTGAGTGGGACTTATCTATCCTAACTAAGCTTTGGGCAATGATTAAGCAAGCTGCTAAAGAAAGACCTGCTCCTTTCTTAATCCACCAAGAATCAAATATTGCTCTAAGAGCAATTCGTGATTACTTAAGACCAGATATTGGCGAAATTCTTGTTGATAGCACTGATGCTTTCAACCAAATTTTACATTACATTGAGCTTGTTCGCCCAGAGTTTGCTTCAAAAGTTCACTTATACAATGGCGATATTCCTCTATTTAGTAAGTTCCAAATTGAAAGCCAAATCGACACAGCTTATAAGCGTGAAGTAAGACTTCCATCTGGTGGTGCTATCGTAATCGATCCAACCGAAGCTTTAACTTCAATTGATGTTAACTCAGCTAAAGCTACTCGTGGCGGTGATATTGAGGAAACAGCTCTTCAAACAAATATTGAAGCTGCTGAGGAAATTGCTCGTCAATTAAGATTACGAGACGTAGGTGGTCTTGTTGTTATCGATTTTATCGATATGACTCCACTTAAAAATCAGCGCGAAATTGAAAACAGAATGCGCGAAGCTGTAAGACAAGATAGAGCTAGAATTCAATTTAGCCGTTTGTCTCGCTTTGGTCTTCTAGAGATGTCTCGTCAAAGATTACGTCCTTCTTTAGAGGAAAGCAGTTCTCACGTTTGTCCAATGTGTAACGGACAAGGTACTTGCCGTGATACCTCTTCATTAGCTTTATCAATTCTAAGACTAATTGAGGAAGAGGCTCACAAAGAGAACGCAGGTGACGTATTTGCTATTGCTTCAGTAGAAGCTGCAACCTTCATTCTAAATGAGAAGCGTGCAGCCTTAGCTGCTATTGAAGAGCGTACCAACACAAGAATTACTATTATTCCTGAAAAGACTTACATGCCTCAGGAATACCAAGTAAATCGTTGCGTGCAAACTCCTGTAGCTAAAGAAAGCAATATCAATAGCTTAGAAGTTCTAAGAGAGCTTGATAAAGACAATCGCGAGCAAGCTGAAAACTTCCTTGAGAATCCATTCTTAAAGAAAGTAGTTAAGAATGCTAGCGTGGATGAAGCTAATACTGATGCTCCAGCTATCAACGCTGATATTCTATCTTCAACTATGTCAACTCCAAAGGTTGCACCTAAGAAGAAAGAAAATCCAAAGACTAAGAAGAACGCTCAAGAGGGTGCTTCATTAGTTGGTGCTATCAAGTCTCTATTTGGTTCACTATTTGGCACTAAGCCTAAGAAGAACGATAAAAAAGGTTCTTCAAAAGGTAACGGTCAAAAACGCAACCAAAACAGAAACCGCAACGAGAACGGTAAAAACCGTAACGGCAAGAATGCGAAGAACGCAAATTCTCGCCAAGCTAAAGCTGAAAAGGCAGAGCGTCCTGAGCGTAACAAAGCTTTGGACACTGAGCGTGCACCAAAGGCTACCAAGCAAAATCGTAATAAAAAAGTAAACGAAGAAGCTGTAGCTAATAAAGAGCAAGCTCGTGAAACTAAAGTAGCTAAAGAGCCTCGTCAGCGTAAGAATGCAAAAGAGAATCAAGCTGTAGCAGATACTCGCACAGAGCCAAAGGCAAGTGCTAAACCAAAGAGAATTAGTACTCCACCTAAAGCAAAAGAGCCTGTATCAAAGATTGCTAAGGTAGCACCTTACACTCCAAAGCCTATGACTTTCACTGAAGAGGGTATGGGCCAAGGTACTGAGTATGATGTAGATTTTACAAATACTCCAGCTTCAAGATCTTTTGACGGTTTAGAAGACTTTAGTCACTCTGATAAGATTGCAGGCACTTCTCAAGTTAAACTTGAGGGTATTGAAGGCATCTCAGAGCCTACAGTTGAAAACGTTGATTACTCAAACGTTCCTACAGGTCGTGATTTTGATAAAGGTGCAGCTTTACAAGTTGCTAACAGAGCTGGCGGTTTAAATGGTAACACCGCAACTGCAGCTACTAAGATCATCGATACTCAACGTTCAGGTGATCCATTTATTGAGCAGTAAACTGTAATTTAATCTAATTACCTCTCATTTTTAAAACCATAAGCCTTGCGCTTATGGTTTTATTATCTAAAAAAACAAAACCTAGCACACAAATTACAAATTCTCTTGTCTACACCTTACCGTAAGCGTTTTCAAATGGCTATACTAGTCTCCTAAAGTAGTTAAGCTTTTGGGATGATTTTGCTGTATGGACACTTCTTTACTACCTAATATCTATGAATTTATTTCTAATACTTATCCTTTTTCTCAATTAAGTGCTCTAGAAAAAGATGCTACTGCCACTAAAATTCAAATCTCTTACCACAGTGTAGGTGATGTGCTTGAAGATGAGCAATTAGCTGGTGCTGGTCTTTTTATGATTAGAACTGGTGTAGTAGAGCAAAGAAATAAAGACAATACTCTACGCGCTCGTTATAGTGCAGGTGACACTTTTGGTTACACCCAAATAGATAAGGTTGGTACTAGTGACTATAAAGTAATCTTTCTTGAAAACACCCTACTCTACTTATTACCAAAAAATGTTTTAAACTTTTTAATTGAAAAAAATCAAGCTGTAGGTCAATACTTTAACGCAAAAGAATGGGTAAGATTATCCTCCTCCCATAACTATGCTGATGAACTAAATGCCAACGAAAAAGGATCAGCAAATAAGCTTATTGAAAATGTATGTTCAAAAGAGCTAGCTATAGTTGATGCTGATACAAGTATTTGTCAGACTGCAGTTAAATTAGGTGAAAAGAACACCGATTTGGCGATGGTAATGAATGGGGATACCTTAGAAGGTATTGTAACTAAATCAGATATCACCTTAAAAGCAGTGGCTAAGAACATGGATATTCATGATCCTATAAGTAAGATCATGACTACCGATGTAACCACTATAGATGCTAAAAATACCGTTTTTGATGCCCTTGAAATCATGGTGATGTACAACATCAAAAACCTACCTGTAATTAAGGATGGAAAGATTTACGGTAGTGTATCTACAACTAGTCTGTTACAGAATTCTCAATTGCAGGCAGTTTACTTATGCCAAGAAATCAATCGAGCAAAAACAGTTGAGAAACTTGTAGAGTTAAGTCATCAAAAACAAGAGATCTTTAAAACTTTAGTTCAAACTAATGTAAAACCTCATACTATCCAAAAGGTAATGAGTCATATTGCAGATAGCTTTACTATAGCTTGCATTCAACTTGCTGAAAAGCAATTAGGCATGCCTCCTATTGATTATGCCTTTGTAGCAGCAGGATCTTTAGCTAGAAGTGAAGTGCAATTTTTATCCGATCAAGACAACTGTATTATTACAAGACAGCCTATAGAAAAGCCTTCAGATAAAGAATACTTTGAAAAGCTAGCAACCATTGTTACGCAGGATCTTGATAAATGTGGTTACACTTTATGTGAAGGTAACTTCATGGCTTCAAATCCGCGTTGGTGTACTAGTCTATCTCAATGGAAAGAGTACTACAGCTCTTGGATTGCTAATACTACAGAGGATGCTATCCTCTCAAGTTCAGTTTTTCTTGATATGCGTTGCTTGTTTGGCGACAAATTGTTAGTAAAAGAGCTTCGCGAGCATTTAATTAAAACCGCTAATGAAAATCGTCGCTTCTTAGCTACCTTAGTAAGTATCTCCCTTGCTGTAGCTCCACCACTTGGCACTTTCAGACAATTTGTCCTTACTAAAGATGGTGACAACAAGCCTTATCTTAATATTAAAAAACAAGCTATCAATTTGATTATTGAACTTGCTAGAGTCTACGGCATTGCAGCTAAAACTATCGCCACTGACACCTATGATAGATTAACTGCAGCTATGCAAGCAGACTTAATTAAAGAAGACGATTTTAAAGAGTTAAAAGAGGCTTATACCTTCTTAAATCATGTACGATTTAAGCATCAATTACATGCTATAAACCACAATCTACCACTTACTAATAATCTAAATCCTGACGATTTAACTCAATTTGAAAGAAATCATTTAAGGGATGCTTTTAGAATTATTGCAAAACACCAAAAGGCAGCACAATTTAGATTTGCTCCAGGCAGAGGTATCTAACCATGCTTAAGTTTCTTGATGTTACCAAAAGACTTGAGCATAAATGCCAAAAATTTGCTAACTCTAAAAGATGCCCTAATGAGCTTAAGTCTTATTATTATAAAGAGCTACCTAGTGCTAACTCTTTATTAAAAGATCTAGAGATTATCTCCCTAGATTTTGAAACTACAGGCATCAATCCAAAGGAAGATTACATTCTATCTATGGGAGGCATTTCGATAGTAAAAGGAGTTATCGACTTTCAAACTTCCTTTCATTACTACGTAAATAACTCTAAATATATTAAAAAAGATTCCGCCATCATCAATCAAATTACCCCTGAGCAATTACAACAAGGAAAAGATCCTAAGGTAGCTATAAAAGAGTTATTAGACAAGATAAGTGGCAAAGTAGTACTTGTTCATTGCCAATTTATCGAAACTAATTTTATCAAACAAGCTTTAAATCTAAAACAAAGCGATCCGCTACCATTTATAGTGCTAGACACTATGAATATTGAAAGAAAACTTACTGAACATAGCAGTGGTAAACAGGATTTAAGACTAAGTGCTATCAGAAAAAAAAGAGGATTGCCAGAATATGAGGCCCACAATGCCTTAGTAGACAGTTTAGCTACAGCTGAAGTCTTTTTAAGTCAATTAAAGGATGTTTATGGCAATAAACCAAAGCTTTTATCGCAAGTTTATAAGCGTTCACACTAGTTTTTGTGTTCTAGATTAGAGCACATTATTTTTTCTTGTTGTGAAACAAATTAAAGCTGTATAATGTGCACATCTTTTTAAAATCTTATTCTTTTTTAGGTTAAAAATCATGAGTAATGCATTAACAAAAACTGATTATAACTTCCCTGGTCAAAAGAGCGTTTACCACGGAAAGGTTCGTGATGTTTACAACATTAACAATGAAAAGTTAGTAATGGTTGCATCAGACAGAATTTCTGCTTTTGACGTAATTTTACCTGAAGGTATTCCTTACAAAGGCCAAATGTTAAATCAGATTGCTGCTAAGTTTTTAGATGCAACTACTGATATTTGCCCAAACTGGAAATTAGCAACTCCTGATCCAATGGTAACTGTTGGTGTAATGTGCCAAGGTTTCCCTGTTGAAATGATCGTTCGTGGTTACTTATGCGGTAGCGCATGGCGTGCCTACAAGAGTGGCGTAAGAGAGATCTGCGGTGTAAAACTTCCAGAAGGCATGAGAGAGAATCAAAAGTTTGATGAGCCAATCATCACTCCTACCACTAAAGGTGAAATCGGCACTCATGATGAAGATATCTCAAAAGAGGAAATCTTAGCAAAAGGTTTAGCTACTAAAGAAGAGTACGATTTACTAGAAAAATACACTCTAGCTCTATTCAAGCGTGGTACTGAGATTGCTCATAAGCGTGGTTTAATCCTAGTTGATACTAAATATGAGTTTGGTAAGCACGACGGTAAGATTTACTTAATGGATGAAATCCACACCCCTGATTCAAGCCGTTACTTCTACGAAGAAGGCTATCAAGAGCGCTTTGAAAAGGGCGAACCACAAAAACAGTTATCTAAAGAATTCGTTCGTGAGTGGTTAATGGACAACGGTTTCCAAGGTAAAGCTGGTCAGAAAGTTCCTGAGATGACACCTGAAATCGTAAAATCAATTTCTGATCGTTACATCGAATTATTCGAGCACATCACTGGTGAGAAGTTTGTAAAAGCTGATGGTGAAGATCTAAACAAGCGTATCGAAAAGAACGTAACTGATTACTTAACTAAGTAATTGCCTTAGTATTCTATTAAGCCTCATTGCAAAATGAGGCTTTGTCGTTTTTATTTCCAATATTTTGAGGTTTTATGTTAGGTCCTCTCTCAGTTGCTTTGCAAAATAAAGCAGCTCTTCACCTACGCAAAGTTATGGTACTTGCAGCTTTAGCTGGTGCCTATATTGCTCTAGCAGGTTTTGCATCTGTGGTAGCAAGTTTCAGTGTTGACAATTTTGGTTTATCAAAACTTGTAGCAGCGATAATATTCCCTTGCGGATTAGTCATGATCTCTATTGCAGGTGGTGAGTTATAAAACATTGGCGAAAAACCACACAGCTTGCTGTGTGGATGAAAGCCACAAATGAACACTTTACAATAACAAATAAATATTATATATTACATTTAAATTTGATTACTTTAGATTAAAATATTA
>JAEWPL010000081.1 GCA_023460615.1 Pseudomonadota bacterium
GCAAAAGCTATTGAGAAATGCCACAACCTAAGATGTTCTTCTTTAAAATACAACAGTGAGGATTCGCTAGCTTTTGTTGTATGTTATGCATATTTTGCCTGCAATGAGTATTATCTTCCATTTATAAGAGAGTTTCCTACAGGTAAAGGCTTTGCGGATATTGTGTTCATTCCAGCCAATCCATTAGATAAGCAAAATCCAATACTTGTAATTGAACTTAAGAAAGATCAAAGTGCACAAACTGCACTTAACCAGATCAAAGAGAAGAAATATCCAACTTATTTTGAAAATTACCATTGTGACATCATTTTAGTTGGAATCAACTACAATGAAGACACAAAAGAACATACTTGCAAAATTGAAATCATTGAAAACAAAGACTAGAAACAAGCTTATCAGAAAACCAAGAAAAACTGATAAGCTTACATTTGTTTTAGTTGTTATTTCTTAATCAAACAAGTTCTTTGAGAAATATCTATCTCCTCTATCTGGAGCAATAAATACGATATTACCCTTTACACCTTTTTCAATAAGCTTTTTAGTTGCAGCAAAAGCTGCACCTGTAGAGCTTCCTGGAATAATACCTTCTGTTTTAGCAAGAATTCTAGATCCTTCAAAAGCTTCCTTATCGTTAACTTTGATAACCTCATCGACTAAGGACATATCCATAGTGTCAGCAATAAAGTCATTACCAATACCTTCAATATCATAGTCACTGTGCACGCCACCACCCATAGTTGAGCCTACAGGATCGGCTAATATTCCTTTAATGTTAGGATTTTGCTCTTTTAGGTATTTAACTACTCCTGAATAGGTACCACCAGATCCAGCACCTGCCACAAGATAATCAATCTTGCCATCAAGATCTTCATAAATCTCAACACCAGTGGTTTCATAGTGAGCTTTAGGATTTGCAAGATTCTTAAACTGCTCTAAGGATAAAGCATTAGGAGTATTTGAAACTAATTCTTTTGCTTTAGCTGCTGCGCCTAACATACCATCTTCACGCTTAGTGTGAATGATCTGTGCTCCTAGGGCTTTCATGAGAGTTTGCTTTTCCTCTGAGAACTTTTCAGGTACTACAAAAATCACCTTAATTCCAAGATTTAAAGCTGCAAAAGCAATACCTAAACCTGTGTTTCCAGCTGTAGCTTCAATAATGGTAGAGCCTTTTTTTAAGGATCCTCTCTCGAGTGCATCTTGAACCATGTAAAGACCTGTTCTGTCCTTTACAGAGCCTGATGGATTGTAAAGCTCTAACTTTGAGAATACCTGAACGCCATCTGTTGCCTTTAAGGCGTAATTTATCTTAACTAAAGGAGTGTGACCGATTAAGTCTTTCATTGAATTGTAATAATGCATTTTTATATCCTTGAGTTTTCAATTGCCTGCTCTAGATCTGCTTTAAGATCTTCATAATTTTCAATACCTACAGAGAATCTAATTAAATTCTCTTTAATACCAAGGTGATTTCTAATCTCTTCTGGAATTGCAGCATGAGTCATAGATGCTGGGTGGCAAACTAATGACTCCACACCACCTAAGCTTTCAGCTAAAGTGATAAGTTTTAATGAGGCATAAAACTTTCTTATATCGTGCTTATCATCAAGTAGAAAAGAGATCATAGCGCCACCGTTTTTAGCTTGTTTTTGATTGATTTCAAATCCAGGATGTGACTTTAAACCTGGGTAATAAACCTTGGTTACGGCTTTATTTTTAGTTAAATCTAAAGCAAGTTTAGCTGCATTGTCAGTGTGTCTATCTAGTCTTACCGCTAAAGTTTTAATACCACGGATTAACAAGAAAGCATCAAATGGACCTAATACAGCACCAACAGAGTTTTGAATGAAAGCTAATTTTTGAGCAAGATCTTCGTTATTTACCACCACTAAACCTGCAACTAAATCAGAGTGACCGCCTAAGTACTTAGTAGCACTGTGCAAAACAATATCTGCTCCTAAAGTTAAAGGTCTTTGAAGATATGGAGTCATAAAGGTATTATCAACAATAGTTAATAAACCATGCTCTTTAGCAAGAGTGGATACTGCTTTAATATCAGTGATATCTAAAAGTGGATTAGTTGGAGTTTCAATGTAGATAGCTTTAACCTCAGGGGTGATTGCCTTTTTAATAGCCTCAAGATCTGTGGTATCTACAAGCTCGTACTTAATACCAACATGGGATAACACCTTATCTAAAAGTCTATAGGTACCACCATAGACATTTGAAGATAAAACTAACTTGTCACCTGTCTTAAATAAGGTTAATACAGCACTAATTGCTGCCATACCTGAGGCAAAGGCAAAGCCTTTGTAACCTTGCTCAAGATCTTTGATTAACTCTTCTAAAGCAAAACGAGTTGGATTACCGGTTCTTGCATACTCCCACTGAATATCGCCTCTAATATTGTCCTGTCCAAAGGTAGAGGTCTGATAAATTGGTACATTTACTGATTTAGTAAAAGGATCTTTTGAAATACCTGCGTGAATTACTGCAGTCTCAAGATTTTTATATGCGTTTGACATCTTTTTCTCCTATAAAGTAGCACTAATAAAATGAACATTCTCATAAGCTTTAAGGGTTGAGTTCTCTTTAAAGTAACGCTCATCGATGTCATGAGGGGCTAAATGTTCATCTAAGTTAAAATGAGTATTTAAAAGTAAAGTTTGAATTTGTGAGTTACTAAAACCATCTACCATGTGCTCGCCAAGCAGACTTGTAAGTGTTGCAAGTTTAGTAACACGAGAGTTTGTAGGTGAGGTTTTAGTGGTATTGTCTGGGTAATCAAAAACTAAGGAAAGTTCCCCTTTAAAAAAGGACGATAAAGTAGCTAAAGTATCCTTTAAAGTATCAAGCTCAAGATAGTAAGCTACACCTAAGAAAGTAATAAATGTAGGAACTGTAGGCGCAATTGCGCTTTGATTTAATAAAGCACTTAGAGACTGCTTTTCAAAATCAATTGGCACAAAGTGAAGATTCTTTGGCAACACTAAATTTAGAGCTTCTATGCGTTGCAGCTTATATCTAAAGCTATTAGGATGATCAAACTCAAATACGTCAACTTTTGAATTGTCATTGGTTAAGGAGAAGGTATCTAAACCTGCACCTAAGACAATGAATTGAATTTTTGAAGTTTTGTGTCGTTGTAAAAACTCTTGATACTTCTCTTTGGCAAAAGCAAGTCTTGATAATGGAATAGGAGCTAAAAACTTTTCTACAACAGGTGCAATCTTCTCTTTATCAAAGTAATAGTTACTGTCGTTTTTAGCCTCTGCTTCATTAAAATTGTGTTCAATAAGCTTTCCAATCTTTAAATATTCGTTTTGGCCTAATAAGTCATAAGCTAAGCTATCATCATAGATTTTATGTTTAGCATAAGCACTGTGGTAGGCTCTTACAAAGGAGCAAATTTTAGCGGTGATACTTTCTTGATAGGTTTTCATACTGCCTTTTCCTATAAAAATGCTTGAGTAGATAAATAACGCTCGCCAGTATCAGAGACTAAAAAGGTAATGTTTTTACCTGCGTACTCTTTTTTAGAGGCTAATTTTATGGCTGCATGTAATACTGCACCTGTGGCAATACCAGCTAAAATACCTTCGTACAAAGCAAGCTTTTGAGTAGTTTCAATGGCATCAGCATCTGTAACATCAATTACTCTGTCAAAACTCTCTTTGTTTAAGATCTTAGGAATAAAGCCAGCTCCAATACCTTGAATTTTGTGAGGACCTGTAAGTCCACGAGTTAAGATAGGAGCTCCTGTAGGTTCAATAGCAATCACCTCAATATTTTGATTACGCTCTTTTAAAAATTTTCCTACACCACTTATAGTGCCACCAGTACCGACACCTGCTAAAAACACATCAATCTTGCCATCGGTGTCTTGATACAACTCTTTTGCAGTAGTCAAGTAATGAGAATTTGAGTTTTGCAAATTATCAAATTGACTTGGCATAAAAGCATTTTCTGTTTTAGCTAAAAGCTCTTTTGCTTTAGCAATAGCACCTACCATACCTAAAGCACCTTGAGTTAAAACAAGCTTAGCGCCATAGGCTTTAAGTAGAGATCTTCTCTCTAAGGACATGGAATCTGGCATCACAATCACAAGCTTTAAGCCTAAAGATGCGCACACTAAAGCAAGTGCTATTCCTGTGTTACCTGAGGTTGGTTCAATAATGGTGGAATTTTTATCAATGAGTTGGTGCTCTAAAGCACTTTTGAGGATCCTTAAGGCTACTCTATCTTTTAGGGATCCACCAGGATTTAAAGATTCTAATTTAGCAATTAGATTAGCTTGTAAGTGATACTTCTCCTTAATGGAGTTTAAGTATACTAATGGGGTCTTACCTATTAACTTAGTGATATTCTCGTAAATGTTCATTTTCTTCAATTAAATCTTCAAAAATATTCATAACACAGCCTATAAAGAAAGAACTACAACAACACATCATTTTTTATTTCCTATATTTCCTATATGATTTGTAGGTATTATAAATACAAAAAGAAATTCTTTGCAACAAATAAATTGATTAAATTATTTATCTTGCTGAATTATAAAGAAAATTTATAAAGATTTATTTCAACAGCAATAGTAAGGATATGTAAATTCAGAATTGTCCTTACTTAAGATAAAGAAAACAAAATTTAGTTTTCTCTTTGGAGATGACTTTTAATTAACCTATGAACCTTGTCACAACAAAAGTCTTAACAATCTTACATTTAGCTTGATTTTAAAGCTATAATAGACAGGTGTTTTTGTAGATTTTAGATTATTTCTTTTTGAAGTAATTTTGGTAGCGTTTGAATATGAACTTAAAACATCAATTATCGTTGATTTTAGCCTCGACATTTATTGTAAGTACAGCAGCTTTATGTACCTATAATTCAACCGTAGTTTCAAATCAACTAGTTAAAGATGAGCTTTCTAAGCAAGTATCTTTTACAAAAGTAATTTCAGGAAACCTCAAAAGTTTTGCTATCAATCGTCAAGATAACTTAAAGACTAAGTATCTAAAGCTAGTTTCAGAGCTTAAAAACAGTGCTTACGATACTTTCTTTAACTTACCTGAAAGCCAAATTGTAGACATTAGTGCCTTCAATTATTTTTTAAGTTCTAATTCTCAAACCCAAGTTTTTAGCTACAATACACAACTTTGCAAAAGCGATAATCTGCTTTCAAGATTAAACGTACCAAAATCAGTTCAAGACACACTTTTAAATTATCTAAAAAACAGCTTTAATTCTTTTGATAATCTCTTTGCCAAAAAATACAAAAACACCGCTGTTTTAGGCTATAAGTTCACCGCAAACGACAAGTATTATATTTTCTTAAGAAAAGCTGTAGCTGCTGATTTCTACTCTATCCAAGATGAGCCTATTTTTGAGTTTGTAGATCATAAAACTAAAGGGGATTTAGCTGCTAATTTAAATCTTGCTTATAAGAATTCGTATCCACAGGTTAAAGAGTTAGTTTTCAAACACGTTTTAAATCAAATAGATTTTGATAAGTCACTCTCTTTAGGTAATTATCAAGTAAGCGTTTTATCAACTACAGGTGAAGTGTTAGCATCTAACTTAAAGCTAAATGCTAAAGCGGTTAAGGCAACTGAAGGAATATCTTTACATCAAGTTTTAAATTCAGCTGATTTTAAAGCAGCTTTAAAAACTGAGTATAAAGCTTTTGAAACTGTAAAAGCTCAAAATCCACAAAGTACCAACGAAACTTTAACTGAAGCTGAAGATAATCAAACAAAAGTCTTAAAGCAAAAGGAGCAAAAGACAGATGAAGTTTCCTCAAATGAGGAGATAAATGCAGAGACTAAATCAGATAAGACTTTAGCCAAAGCTCCTAAGACTAATACCAATTCAAAAGATGAAACCATTGCAACTGAAGATCATGTAAAAAATCAAGCTACCATTGCAGATCTTAGCGCTAATACAGAGATTGATAAGTTATCTCAAGCTGCAAACACAACTGATAATGTCAATTCTGAAAAAACAGAGAGTGAAAAAACTCCTGACACTTTAGTTGATAACCTTGCAAAAAGTTCTGAAGCAATAAACAAAGACACAGCAACACTAGCTTCTCAAGAAAAAGCTTATGCTAATATAGAGCAAAAAGACAATGAGCCAAGTTTAATCTCAAAAGTTTCACAGCAAGGATCTTTATCAGCTAGCGAGGAAAACTCACCTGTTAAAGAAAGTGCTAACGTAAAGGACAATAGTGATACTCAAAAAACTTTAACACAAACCTCTTTAAATACTATTGATGGGGTTTATGTAACAGAAGAGAACGAGGAAAAAGCAAAGCTTGTAACTGTAGCTTATCTTGAGGATTTTGATGTTTACGTGATTGTAACTTCTCAAAAAGGTAACGTAATCAAACCTGTGATTATGTCTTCTTTCATCATCTTTGGGGTGATGGTGGTAGTCTTTGGCTTACTACTCTATCTATTATTTAAGTTATCTAAAGAATTTAATCATGATGTAAAGCAGATCATCAACAACGTAGATATCTTAGCTACTAAAGTTTTAGATACTCATGAGCAAATGAATGAGCTTACAGTTAAACTTGAAGATCAGCGTTCACGTTTCCCTCATGTGAATGATCTAACTAAAGCTTTATCAAACTTGTCACGCTCTATTTGCGATAAGGTAACTACAAGCACCAACAAGTTAACCACTGATTTTGCTATTGATAAGAAGCAATCTATTGAGGATGCATTAGCAAAACAGCTAATGCAGGTTCATCAATCTCTTATTCCAAATGAGACTGATATGCCAACCTCAAAGTTCTTAGATATTGCCTCCTTTATGATCCCATCAAAAGGAAATCCTAAAGAGTTCTATGATCTCTTTAGAGTCGATCAAGACAATATCGGTGTAGTCTTTGGCTCTTGCTCAAAATCAGGTGTTGAAGCTCTTAAAGCTATTAGCTCTACTATTGATTTTGTGCGTCAGTCTTTAATTACTGAAACCAAATTACCAGGTGAGACTTTAACAGCTTTGAATCAGCTATTGATGCAAAAATCAAAGCACAATTTAACTATGAACATCTTTGTGATGATCTTAAGTGAGTTTACAGGTAACTTTATCTACTCTGTTGCAGGTAACAAAGTACCATTCTTAATTCACTTACATAAAGCTAAGTTTATGGAGCCAAAGCTTGTACAAGCACCTTTGTGCCAAGTTAAAGATCTAGATTATGTAGATTCCCGTGATAAAGTAACTTATCTTGATACCTTAGTATTTACAGGTAATGGTATTGAGAGCACTTCTGCAATTAAAGATCCCGATAAGCAAACTACTACCAATGACGACAAGGAAAACTGCATTGTCGTAGATTCTGAGTACATTCCACTACAAGCAAATGCAAATAGCGTTGGGGGTATTGATAGCATTGTAAGGATGTCTGTTGATAATGCTGATTTAGAAGCTTACGAGCAATTAGTTGCACTTTACAAAGCCTCTCAAGAAAATGCACCTGAAAAAGGTGTTGATAGCGTATCTAAAGAGCAACTACATGTCAAAGATATCTGCGCTATCATCATCAAGAAGAACGCAAACAATAAAGAATTTGATGAATAGTAAGGCTAGATTTAGGAGGTAACCTCCTAAATTTTTTTAACGAAATTTTCCTTGCATTTATCTTTATTCTGTAAGAATACTACCATTTTACAGTGTGCTTGACCGTTACTGATCATCACACATAATTCATTACAAAAAAATGGCTTTACATTGTTAAGCTGAATCTAGTGTTAATCTTGGAACAAAAATCATGTTAAAAAACATTTACACAGTAATTGCACTAATAGCAACAATCGTACTCACAGGATGTTCTGGTTATAAAACTCCTGCTCACTATAATCCTGCCTATACCTCTTACTTAAAAGGTGGATATCCAGATCTAACCATAACTGACAAACTAATCACTAAAGGTAAATCAACAATTGATGATGTACGTAGGATCTACGGCACACCTAACTACATTGCTGAAACTTTA
>JAEWPL010000082.1 GCA_023460615.1 Pseudomonadota bacterium
CTTACGTTTTCTGATACGAATAAAGGGAACACAAACAAGATACTAATAAAAGTAGAGGTTTTTGAACCAAATATTCTTACCATTCCAACCGCTACAGGATAGCAAACCACAGCTAGAATTGCTGTTACGAATGCTGCAAGGGCAATAGACCATAGAAAAGATCTCCAAACAGAGGTTGATCCGTCAAAGATCTGGATAAAGTTGTCTAGTGAAAAAGATGTAAAAGCACTAAAGGAGCGAGGAGTTGCAAAGGAGAAACCTAGCACCATAAATAGTGGAGCTACAAATCCTAAGGTTAATAAGATATATACCGGCAAAGCACACTTTCCGCCTTTAGAGCTTATAAACTCTGTGAGGGAGCTTTTAATTTTTTGAACAGAGAATTTAGTCATAATCGTTACTCCGTAACAAAGATAGCATCATGAGCATTCCAACCAATCTTGATGGTTTTACCAACGCTATTTAGATCTACTTCACTACGAGGTAGCTCTAAAGTAATTTCTTTTTTGCCACAGGCTAATTGGAATTGAGAGCGAGAACCTAGGGAGAATTGGTTTAAAACCTTACACTCAATAACGTTATCTACTTGAGTACCTTCTTTTACAAGTTTTAAGGCTTCAGGTCTTACGATAATGTAACCTTCTAAATCATCTCCATGAGGTTCAACCTTAAAGAGTTGACCTGGAAAATCGGTACTACCCCAACCGCCAGTTGGCTTTACACGAATTGGGAAGATATTTACATCACCAATAAACTCAGCCACAAATCTTGAGACTGGGTGAGCATAGATTTCCTCAGGTGTACCTACTTGCTTTAATTCACCTTTGCAAAGTACGCCGACTCTGTCAGACATAAACATAGCTTCTTCAAGTGAGTGAGTAATGTAGATAAAGGTTTTACCTGATCGGCGATGTAAATCTTTTAATTCTTTTTGCAAAGTCTTTCTAAGTTTTGCATCGATAGCTGATAAAGGCTCATCAAAAAGAATGATTTCACTGTCATAGGCAAGGGCACGAGCAATTGCAACACGTTGTCTTTCACCGCCAGAGCACTTCATAACATTCTTGTTGTAATAATCTTCAGGTAAGTGAACCAAATCTAGTAACTTTTGAGCTTTAGCAATACAGTCTTCGGCTCTCATGCCTTTAACACGCATAGGAAATTCAATATTTTGACCTACAGTCATGTGAGGGAATAGAGCTAAGAATTGGAACACCATACAAGTAGGTCTCTTATCTGGTGGTAGGGTTGAGATACTTTTTGAACCTAGCACAATGTCACCAGAGGTTGGTTGATCCATACCAGCTAACATTTTTAAGATGGTGGTTTTACCAGAGCCTGAAGGACCTACTAAGGTAAAGAATTCGTTCTTTTTAACTACCAAGTTTACGTTTTTGATTACTTTAACTTTATCAAAATCTCTGCACACATTAACTAAATCAAGGAGTGGTTGACCTGGTTTAATTTCTTCAGCCACGTTTTGGGTAACTTCGTTTTTAGAGCTAATCATAAGCAACTCCATTATTTTTTTTAGTATTGAATGAATTTTTTGAATTTTGGATTGGTTCCCAAGCTTCATGGTTTTAAAGTACATCAATGATGTGTGATATACAACAAAATTATGTTTAAGTTAAACATTTGCACTATAAAAAATGTTGAAACCACATCAAAAACTCCATAAAAACACAAAGGTGTATTTATAACGTATTGATTTATAAGTAGAATTCAAAATTTGAAGTTGATGTTGAACTTTCAAAAGAGCAGCAAAAAAATCTTGGTGCAAGCTCTGCACTTTGATTGCGCAAGCTTTGTAAATACCTGGTTTTAATCAAAAAAAAGCCGGCTTAAAGCCGGCAAGATTGTGCAATATAGGAATAATTATCCTCTAGTACGTTTAGCTTCCATCATAATGTCATGAGCTTTATCGTAATCAGGAACGATATCGTATGCTCTAGAACGAGACATCTCTTCTTCAAGAGAATCATATTGAATAGCCATAAGTTCATCTTTAGTAAACAACTTAAAGCATTCTGGATTTGACATTTGTGCTACAGGGTTAAAGGTACCTTCAGCAAAAGCTACAGTATGAGATACAGTTGGATCTTGTACATACTTTAGGAAGTCTTCAGCAAGAGGAGAGTGTACAGGATTATTAACAATAGAGGTTACCTCTACCCACATTAGAGCATCCTTAAGTGGAGAAATAGCACGGATATTCTCAAGACCTTCAGCTCTTGCTATAGATGCTGTGTAGGTACCACCTGAGATATAGCAGTCAATATCACCATTTACTAGAGCTTGGTTCATAGCTGCAATATCACCTACAAATTTAGTATTAGCAAAGATCCTATTGCAAGTTTCCCTAAAGGTTTCAAGCTCATCATCGGTGTGTTTTCTATAAGGATCGATACCTGCAATCATGAAGAGGTGAGCTACGTTCCAATCATCAGTTTCGTTAATGCCGTATTTGCCTTTTAAACTGTCATCACGGAAGATAGCCCAGCCTTGCTCTTCTGCTGTTTTACGGGAGATCTTATCGGTATTAACCGCAAAGTTGTAAGGACCAAAACGTTGTACCATACCTAATAACTCTTTACCATCTTCACTCATAGCCCAATCATAAGGATATTTAAAGATAGGCATCATCTTGTCAAAGTAAGGCGCAAATTCCTCTTTGTTTAGAGGGGTAATTAGACCTTCTGGATACAAGGCTTTACGAGCCCATGGGTTGTTTAGGTTTACTAGATCCCAAATCTTTGTTTCACCAGCACGAAGCTTGTTAACCATGGTAGGATCATTAGTTGCTGATTCTGCGCTTACGGTTGCGCCTCGTAATTTTCGGTAAGGATCTAGCACTTCTGCTGAGTTATAACCTTCCCAGCAAAGAATATTTAGTTCCTTATCTCGCTCTCCTGCAAAAGCCTTAGAAGCTACTGATAAGTTAGATGAAAGTAATGCACCTGCACCAAGACCTTTTATCAATGAACGACGAGTTAAATTAGTCATACGACCTCCGAACTTACAAGTTTCCTTTATCAATGTATTAAGTTTTAATTAACCTTTTACACGTTTTGCTTCGACCATGATTTCATGAGCTTCATCGTAGTTAGGGATAATGTCATCAGCTCTACATTTAGTTAAATCTTCCTCAAGAGAATCATATTGAATGATGTCTAACTCTTCTTTAGTAAAGAGTTTAAAGCACTCTGGATTTGCCATTTGAGCTACAGGGTTAAAGGTACCTTCAGCAAAGGCTACAGTATGTGCAACTTCAGGCTCTTGAACATACTTTAAGAAGTCCATAGCTAGAGGTGATAATTCAGGATTGTTTACAAGGGAGGTAATTTCAATCCACATGTAAGCATCTTTATTTGGAGAAATAGCTCTAATGTTGTCATAACCATCAGCTCTTGCAAGAGAGGAAGTATAGGTGCCACCTGATAGATAAACATCGATATCACCAGTTACTAAAGCTTGGTTTACAGCTGCAATATCACCAACAAACTTAGCGTTAGCAAAAATTCTCTTACAAGTTTTGGTATAAAGCTCCATTTCCTCTTTTGTGTGTTCTCTATAAGGATCGATACCTGCAATAGCGAACATATGACAAACGTTCCAGTCATCTGCAATATTGATAGCATAGCGATCTTTTAGGCTGTCATCTGCCCAAAGTTTCCAACCTTGCTCTTCTGCGGTCTTGCGGGAGATTTTGTCGGTATTTACCACAAAGTTGTTAGTACCAAAGCGCTGAGCCATACCTAGTAACTTAGTTCCATCAGTTGACATAGACCAATCAAATGGGTATTTAAAGAATGGCAACATCTTGTCAAAGTAAGGAGCAAACTCTTCAATTGGTAAAGGTAAAATCAAATTATTTGGGTACATGAATTCACGGGCCCAAGGATTATCAACATTGATTAAATCCCATACTTTTGTTTCGCCTGCACGAAGCTTATTTACCATGGTAGGGGAGTTAGTGGCAGATTCAGCATGTACAGTAGCACTTCTTAATTTTCTGTAAGGATCTAAGACATCGGCAGAGTTATAACCTTCCCAACATAAGATGTTTAACTCTTTTTCTCTTGATGCAGC
The DNA here is from genome assembly GCA_023460615.1 of Pseudomonadota bacterium. GTDB lineage: Bacteria > Pseudomonadota > Gammaproteobacteria > Enterobacterales > Succinivibrionaceae > Succinivibrio. The sequence continues at coordinate 4,093 of JAEWPL010000082.1, forward strand.
AAAGGCTTTAGCTGCTACTGAAAGTGAACTTGAGGCAATAGCACCTGCTGATAAGGCTTTTAATAAACTTCTTCTTGTTAAATCTGTCATATATATCTCCTGTTAAATCTTTGTGTTGTGTTTATCTAACAATGGAAATGTTGTATGTGCAACAGAAAATATTCTTTTTACGGTGATTTTATTGGTAATAATGTTGGAATGGTGCAGAAAATATTGTTTAAGGTGCAACATTTTTGCAAAATGTTCTAGTTTGGTGAGGAGGCTAACGGACAAAAAAAAGAGATCTTTATTTAAGATCTCTTCTTATCACTATCAAACGTTTTTATTAGCCTTTATTTCGCTTTGCTTCCACCATGATGTCATGAGCTTTATCATAGTCTGGAACAATATCGTAAGCTCTTGAGCGAGACATTTCCTCTTCAAGTGAATCGTACTGAATGGCATCTAATTCATCATTGGTGAACAGATTAAAACACTCCTTGTTTCCCATTTGAGCTACAGGATTGAAGGTACCTTCAGCAAACGCTACAGTATGAGCTACCTCCGGAGTTTGTACATATTTTAAGAAATCATATGCTAATGGAGTTTTATTTGGATTGTTTACAACAGAAGTTAATTCAACCCACATGTAGGCATCTTGATTTGGAGAGATAGCTCTAATATTTGAGAGACCTTCTGCTCTTGCTAAAGATGCAGTATAGGTACCACCAGAGATATAAGCGTCAATTTCACCGTTGACTAAGCCTTGATTTACCGCTGCAATATCGCCTACAAACTTAGCATTTGCAAAGATGTACTTACTCATTTTTGCAAAGGCGTCTAGCTCTTCTTTAGAGT
>JAEWPL010000083.1 GCA_023460615.1 Pseudomonadota bacterium
ATCTAGCTCTTTGGAGTTTGTTGCAACACCAGTTAAAAGATCATGGAAGTAGCTTAAATCAGCACCTTTAACAGGCTGATCTTCTAAAAACTGTTGCTCAATCTCGGTTGGACTCATGCCGGTAAGCTGCCACTGATAAATAGCTTGCATTGCAAAATGTCTAGCTTTGTGGCGCATTGCTGGTGTTACTGAACCTTCAGTTGCATCCATTTTTCTAATCCTTGATTACTTAATTTGATTGATTACGTTAACCATCTCTAAAGCAGAAGATGCAGCCTCAGCGCCCTTATTACCAGCGTGAGAGCCTGCTCTTTCAACAGCTTGCTCTAGAGTATCTACAGTTAATACGCCGTTAGCAATTGGCATACCGGTTTGTAGGGTTACTTGAGTTAAACCTTTAGCACATTCATTAGCAACTACTTCAAAGTGATAAGTAGCACCACGAATTACGCAACCTAAAGCAATAATTGCATCTACCTTGCCTGCCTTTGCAAGTTTTTCACAAACAACAGGGATCTCAATAGCGCCAGGAACCCTAACTAAAGTAATATTCTCTTCTTTAACCTCACCTTCACGCTTTAAAACGTCTAGAGCACCTTCAACTAAGCGCTCGCAGATTAGGCTGTTAAAACGAGATACTACAATGGCAAATTTTCCGTCTCTACATGGCTTATTGCCTTCGATAACATTGATAGACATAGGTTCTCCAATAGTTTATATAAAACCGTTTTTAAGTAAAGTTGAGTTAAAGTTTGACTTTTTACTCTCGTCTTTACCTTCAAGTAATCTTTCTAAATATCTAGCTAAGACATCAACTTCAATATTAACCTCACGACCTTCTTCAAAGTCATCAAAATTAACTTTAGATTGTGTGTGAGGAATTAAAGTAAGTCTAAAGGTGTCATTTAGCACTTCGTTAACTGTTAATGATACACCATTTACCGCAATTGAGCCTTTCATGGCGATATATCTTGATAAGGAAGTAGGAGCTTTGATCCAAATATTGTAAGCTTCATCAAGTTTAGATTTTTTGGTTACCACACCTACGCCATCTACGTGACCTTGCATAATATGACCACCTAAGTGAGTACTTGGAGTACAAGCAAGCTCAAGATTGATTTTTTGACCTAGTTTATAATTTTTAAAACAGGTACAAGCCACAGTCTCAGCGGAGATATCTGCATAATAACAGTTACCTGAGATCTTAGTTACAGTAAGACAAACACCGTTGTGAGCTACAGAATCGCCAAGTTCAACTTTGTTTTTTAAATCAAAGTCATCGCCTACTTCCATGATAATTTCAAAACCACGACCTCTTTTGTTCATGGCTTTTAAAGTACCAATAGCTTGCACAATACCTGTAAACATTATCTTACCTATAAGTTAATCTTTAAGTCTTTTACATAATGTAGCATTACATCATTATTGTATTGCTTTACTTTATGTAAACGGTATTCTGATACCTTATCTAAGCATTGAATATCATTGATAGCAAAAGCAGCTCTTGCACTCTTACCTAAAAGCTTAGGTGCAACAAAAGCATAAAGCTCATCTACAAAATTCTGATTGATAAAAGCACTTACTAAGGTTTGACCTGCTTCTACAAATACATGTCTTATTTGTTGTGTTCCTAAGTACTTTAAAAGTGCCTCTAAATCAATATGCTTATCTTTAATTGGAAGATAAAGCTTTGAAACATTCTCATTTAGCACTTCACAGCTTAAATACTGTTGTTCTTTTTTAGTACCAACCACAAGTAAAGTCTTACCTTCACTAAAGATTTGGTATTTACTAATATCTAATCTTGCTTGAGTGTCTAACACAACTTTTAAAGGTTGTCTGATGCAAGCTTTATCAATCTTATTTAAAACCTTTTGTGACAATTCGTTATAGCGAACATTCATTCTTGGATTGTCACTTATCACAGTATTAGCCGAAGTTACAATACAGTCGCACAAAGCTCTTAATTGTTGAACTTTAGCACGTGATTTCTCCCCTGTGATCCACTTACTGTCTCCATTTGCTAAAGCAGTTTTAGCATCAAGGGACATACCAACTTTACAAGTTACATATGGATAAGGACCTGTAATTGCTTTCATAAAAGCACGATTTTGGAAGAAAGCTTTTTCTTCTAAAACATGCTCTACTACTTCAATACCAGCATCACGAAGGATTTTAAAGCCTTTACCATGAACTTTAGGATTAGGATCGCCAGTTGCAACCACAACTTTTTTAACTTGCATCTCTACAAGTTTTACGGCGCATGGAGGGGTTCTACCATAATGAGAGCATGGCTCTAAGGTTACATAAGCAGTCGCACCTTTGACCTCAAAGGAAGCGTCTTGTAAAGCCATAATCTCAGCATGAGGTTGTCCTGCTTTATGGTGATAGCCTTGGCCTATCACCTTTCCATCACGGACAATAACACATCCTACCGCAGGATTTGGGTAGGAGGTGTATAAACCACATGATGCAAGTTTTAAAGCTTGCATCATGTATTTAATGTCGGTTTTGGACACTAAGTTATCTTGCATGAAAGATCTTAATCTTTGTAAACAGGGAACTTAGCGCAAAGAGCCTTAACGCGCTCACGGCACTTTAAGATAACTTCTTCGTTTTGATAGTTATCTAAAACGTCGCACATAATTGAAGCAAGCTCTTTAATCTCATTCTCCTTGAAACCACGACGGGTACATGCAGGAGTACCTACACGGATACCTGAGGTAACAAATGGAGAACGTGGCTCACCAGGAACTGTATTCTTATTTACAGTAATGAATGCCTTACCTAAAGCAGCCTCAGCATCCTTACCAGTCATCTCTAAACCGATGAAGTCCATTAAGAATAAGTGGTTGTGAGTGCCACCTGATACAACTTTATAGCCACGCTTCATTACTTCTTCAGCTAATAACTTAGCGTTAGCAACTACTTGCTTTTGATACTCAACGTACCATGGCTCCATTGCCTCTTTGAATACGATTGCTTTAGCAGCAATGATGTGCTCTAGAGGACCACCTTGAGTACCTGGGAAGATAGCTGAATTTAACTTCTTGTAGATAGCTTCGTCGTGGCAGTTTGATAAGATAAAGCCTGAACGAGGACCACCTAATGACTTATGAGTTGTTGAAGTTACAACGTGTGCATAGTCGATTGGGCTTGGGTATACACCAGCTGCAATTAAACCTGCAACGTGTGCCATATCAACTAATAAGTAAGCACCAACTTCGTCTGCGATTTCACGTAATTTCTTCCAATCAACAATGCCAGAGAAAGCAGAGAAACCACCGATAATCATCTTTGGCTTAACTTCTTTAGCTGTCTTTAAGATAGCATCGTAATCTAATTCACCTTGCTCGTTAACTTCGTAACCAACAGAGTGATAAATCTTACCTGAGAAGTTTACTGGGCAACCATGAGTTAAGTGACCACCTGAAGCTAGAGATAAACCTAAAACAGTGTCACCAGGTTGGCAAAGTGCTTGGTATACAGCGTTGTTAGCTTGAGAACCAGCATGTGGTTGTACGTTTGCAAATTCACAGTGGAATAACTTGCAGGCACGATCAATTGCTAATTGCTCTACTACATCAACATACTCGCAACCACCATAATAACGCTTTCCAGGATAGCCTTCAGCGTACTTGTTGGTTAATTGAGAACCTTGAGCTTCCATTACACACTTAGAAGCATAATTCTCAGAAGCGATCAATTCGATATGATCTTCTTGACGCTGACACTCACCACTCATTGCAGTCCATAACTCTGGATCGTATTCTGCAATAGACTTAGCTTTATTCATGAAGCTCATGGGTATTCCTCGTTTAAAGGTAAAAGATTATTACAGGATAAGAAAAACCATAATAATCGATGATTGAAAGAAAATTTGGTGATTATATTTTAACATTATTTGTGCTTTACATCATATTTTTTGCAACATTTATTAGTGAAAATTTGCCAAATTAACACAGTGAACTTAATCTTTGAAAAGAAATTAGCCTATAAAAGTGCATTAAAATTCAGTTTTTTAGGCGATAATTACTTAATTTTTCGTAATTTTCACTAGTATTTAACCGTTTTTTAATAAAATTTAAGCCACAGTGTGCTAAAGATGATAAAATAGCGCAATTATTTTTTAGGAGTTAGATTTTGGCTAAATACTCAATACTAGTTGTTAACGGACCAAACCTAAATATGTTAGGCGTAAGAGAGCCTGAGATTTATGGTCATGAGACACTAAAAGATCTTGAAAAGATGCTACAAAACGTAGCAAATGAACTTGACGTAAAAATTGAGTTTTACCAGTCTAATCACGAAGGCGATATTGTCGACACAATTCAACAATCTTATAAGAAAGTAGACTTTATCCTACTAAACGCAGGTGCATATACCCACACTAGTGTGGCTATACGTGATGCTCTAGCAGGTATTGATATGCCTTTTTATGAGATTCATATCTCTAACGTGCATAAACGAGAGGAATTTAGACATCATTCATTCTTATCGGATGTGGCCGTTGGAGTCATTGTAGGTTTCGGACTTGATGGTTATGAATTTGCCTTAAGGGGCGCTGTGCGTTACTTAGACCGTAAGCATCAAGAATAGAATCAACTAAGTTAGGATATTTTTCATGCAAATTGATATTCATAAGATAGCTAAGCTTATCGAACTTGTATCTAATTCAGATGTATCTGAGATCAACTTAAAGCAAGGCGAGGAAGAATTAAAGATCACTCGTCAAAAGGAAGTTGTTCAAGCCGTTCAAAGCGTTGTTGCAGCTGCACCTATCGCTCAAGCTCCAGTAGTAGCTCCTCAAGCTCCTGCTCAGGCTCCAGCAGCTCCTGCTCCAGCAGCAGCTCCTGCAGCTTCAGCTACTCCTAATGAAGCAAAGCTTATGAAGTCACCAATGGTTGGTACCTTCTACCGTTCAGCAAGCCCTACTGCAGCTCCTTTCGTTGAGGAAGGTCAAGCTGTTAAAGAAGGCGACACCCTATGCATTATCGAAGCTATGAAGATGATGAACCAAATTCAAGCTGACAGAGCTGGTGTTATCAAGAAGATTTTGGTTGAAAATGGTTCAACAGTTGAATTTGATCAACCATTATTTGAGTTTGAATAATAGATAGGTATCTTCTTTTATGAAACTTGAAAAGGTTTTAATTGCAAACCGCGGTGAGATTGCTTTACGTATTTTACGTGCTTGCCGTCAACTAGGTCTAAAGACCGTAGCTGTACACTCTACAGCTGACCGCGATTTATTGCATGTTAAGTTAGCTGATGAGGCTGTATGTATTGGCCCTGCAGCTCCTAAAGATTCTTACTTAAATATTCCATCTATTATTGCAGCAGCAGAAGCTACTGGTGCTAATGCAATTCACCCAGGTTACGGTTTCTTATCAGAAAACGCTGACTTTGCTGAGATGGTGGAAAAATCTGGTTTTATCTTCATCGGTCCTACTGCTGATACCATCCGTTTAATGGGTGATAAAGTATCTGCTAAAAAGGCTATGCAAAAAGCAGGCGTTCCTTGCGTTCCAGGTTCAGCTGGCGCTTTAGGTGACGACTTTGAAGAGAACAGAGCTTTAGCTAACCAAATTGGTTACCCTATCATTATCAAGGCAGCTGGTGGTGGCGGTGGTCGTGGTATGCGTGTAGTTCGTTCAGATGAAGAATTACGCGATTCTATCGACTTAACCAAGCGTGAAGCAGATATGTTCTTCAACAACCCTGCTGTTTACATGGAGAAGTTCTTAGAGAACCCTCGTCACATTGAGTTCCAAGTTTTATCTGATGGTCAAGGTCATGCTGTTTACTTAGGTGAACGTGACTGCTCAATGCAACGTCGTAACCAAAAGGTTCTAGAAGAAGCTCCTGCACCATTTATCAGTGAAGAACAACGTCAAACCATCGGTAGTCGTTGTGCTCAAGCTTGTATCGATATTGGCTATCGTGGTGCTGGTACTTTCGAGTTCTTATATGAAAACGGTGAGTTCTATTTCATCGAAATGAATACCCGTGTTCAAGTAGAACACCCTATTACCGAAATGATTACTGGTGTAGATATCGTTCGTGAAATGATTTCTGTATGCGCAGGTAATCCATTATCTATCACTCAAGATGATATTAAGTTAAAAGGTCACGCATTTGAGTTCCGTATCAATGCTGAAGATCCTAACAACTTTATGCCATCTCCAGGTGAGATTAAGTATTTACACGTTCCAGGTGGTCCTGGTGTGCGTTGGGATAGCCATGTATATCAAGGCTACAAAGTTCCACCTCACTACGACTCTCTAGTTGGCAAGCTAATTGTTTATGATGATAATCGTGAATTAGCTCGTTTACGTGGTCTAGAGGCTTTAGATGAGCTTGTACTAAATGGAATTAAGTCAAATATTCCACTACACAAAGATCTTTTAACAGATCCTGTTGAGATCAAAGGTGGCGCAAGCATTCACTACCTAGAGCAAAAGCTAGAAGCTAAAAAAGCTTAATTTCAAATCTTTAAGAAAACGGATCTTCTGATCCGTTTTCATCTCTACCAAAACCTCACAACTTCTCGACAATCCTTACGGTCAAGTATCTTCAAGATATGTAATTCTCTTTTTGCTTGTGGCAATTGTCATAATATAGCTATCAAAAAATAATTA
>JAEWPL010000084.1 GCA_023460615.1 Pseudomonadota bacterium
CAGAGCCTGTAAAAGAAGATCCTGTACCAGCAGTTTCCGAGCCTGATGCAGAAGAAGATGAAAATGCAGTTCCTACAGAGGAAGAAAAACAAGCTTTAGAGCAGGAAAAAGAAGAAGAACTTCGTAAGGCTAAAGAAGCTCAAGAGCTAAAGGCAAAAGAAGAGGCTGAAGCAAAGGCTAAGGCAGAGGCTGAACAAAAGGCTAAAGCAGAAGCTGAGCGCAAAGCAAAAGAAGAAGCAGAGAAAAAAGCTAAAGCTGAGGCTGAAAGAAAAGCTATTGAAGCTAAAAACAAAATACCAAAGTGTAAGACCTTAAAAGAGCAAGGAACTATGCCTCAAATGGCTATAGCCTTTGATGGCTCTGAGTCTATGACTATACCTTATGGCTCCACTAGTCGTTTAAGTGCAGCTAAAAACGCCGCTGTAAATTTAATCAATGCTACAGATAAAAACGTAAGTATTGGTTTAGTTGAGGTTAATGGTTGTCCAGCTGCTAAAAATAGAGGTTTTTTCAATGGCTCTGCTCGTAATAGCTTAATTGCAAGCGTTAATAGAATCGATCCTTACCTTTATGATGGTAAGACACCACTTGTTAACGGTTTAAATCAATTAGCAACTATGTTAGATGGTGTTAATGCTGAAGCTGTAGGTATTTTAATCTCTGATGGAGAGGATACTTGTCCTTTTACAAGCAACATGAATTTGTGTAATGTGGCAGCTAATATCCATAGAGCAAAACCTAAACTTACCATTCATACCATCTTGATTGGTGACAGTATTGATAGTGCAGCTTGTGTTGCCAATATTACAGGCGGTAAAGTATTTAAGCCAAGGGATGCACTTCAAATTCAACAGTTTATTAAAGAAGCAGGCGCTAAACTTAAAAAGGTTTGCGAGTAAGGATAAGTTATGGCAAGCAAATTATTATATAACGGTGATTTAAATTTATATCAGCCAATCTCTGAGGATGCTGTTTTCGTGTATCAAAAGGCATTAGCTTTTAGAGGGGCTATCTCAAATAGTTTAAGTCAAAGTGCAGATCCTAAAGAAGACAAAATTGAAGACTACTTAGCTATTCCTCGTTTTTCTCAAGACAATCAGCATGCTGATTGGTTCATTCCTTTTGAGTCTCGAAGATCTGATGGTGAATATGAGATTGTACCTTGGAAACAAGCTTCAGATGATGAGAAGAAAAAAGCACTAGAAAAATTAAGAAAATTTAGAACTAAGCTATATGACTATGGTGATTTGCTTGAGGCTAGAGCTTTAAATTCTAATGATCGTCTTTTTGCTCATTTTTTGGTTGGCAATAAGGCAATTGGACAACAGAACAATGTAACTAATGATTCACTGCAAGATAATCAATCACTAGGGGATAATGATAGAGGTTATACTTTACCTGCCATTCACTATCCTAGTGAGGATTGCTTATTTATAGTTGATGGCAAGCCTGTAATTACTTTTTGGGGCTTTTTAAAGCGTGGTGAGAGATTATATAGTGATCCTTTCTATCGCTTGGAAAAGGAATTAAATCCTAATAAAACTGTAGCAACAGAAAAAGTTGTAGGGGCAGCTCCACTAGGTGCAGCTACAACAGCAACTGCTACTACAGTAACTCGCTCTCACAAGTGGTGTTGGCTATTATTGCCATTGTTATTGCTCTTATTACCACTATTATTGTATTTACTATGGTGGTGGTTATTTGGTCGTGGATTGCCTTTGTTCAAGGCTTGGCCTGATTTAGGTAATTTCTCCTTAGATCCTAAGTTTAATGCAGATTTAAATTTACCTGATGCGGATTTGCCAAAGGTAAATTTACCTGATGTAGATTTAGATTTACCTAAGGTTAAAGTTCCTGATGTTGATCTTGATGCAGATGGTGCTGTTGAAGCTCCTAGTGTTCCAGACGATGCTTCAACAGAGGAGAATGCTCCTGTTGCAGAGGAGCCTGCAGCAGATGAGCCTGCAGCTGAAGAGCCACAAGAGCAACCATCTGATGATAAAGCTGAGCAACCACAAGAGCAACCACAAGAAGAGCAGAAGGAAGATCCAAATGCTGTAGAGCCTCCAACCTTAAGTGACGGTGAGGATGAAGATAAGCAAAATCCTAATGCAACTGTTCCACCTCAGTTATCAGAGGATAAGGATGGTCCAAGTCTTTCAAATAAAGATTTACAAAGTGGTGATATTTCAAAGCTTAATGGTGTATGGAAAGTAAATTCAGCAATTTTTGATAAGCAAACTAACAAACCATTGCAATTGCAATACGAATTTAAAGATGGCAAGGGTAGTGCAACTATTACTCAGTCTGATGGAGTAAAATGTACTGGAGCTGTAAAAGGCGGTCTTGCAAAAGGAGCTTTAAGCATTAATGCTCAGTCTGAGGCAAAATGTACTGATGGTTCAGTATATGAAATGCCTAAGGTGGTATGTACTCAAGGTTCTGATGGTAACTCTGATTGTGTATCAACTTACCAAAATTCGAAAACTCAAAAAACAACACAATTCCCTATGAATTTACATAGATAAAAATAAACGAGGAAGTGAAAATGAAAATAGTCAAAGGGTTAGCTATTCTTTCAGTAGCAGTTTCTGTATGTATCTCAGGTTGTTTATCAAATAATCCAAGTGAAAATCAACTTAAGAAAAATGAGGTTACCTCTGAAGGTGTAAATGAGAAATTAACCAAAGATGAGGCATCTTTCTTCTCAAAGTCAGGCGCTGTAGCTTGTGCAACTGGTGCGGCAGTTGGTCTATTAGCTTGTCTAAATGCTAAGGATAAATTAGCTTGTGCTATTGCTGCAGGTGCTGCAGGTTGTGCTGTTGGTATGACAGGCAACTATGTCTTAGATAAGGTAAGAGAAAATTACAAAAATACAGAAGATCAGCTTGATGCTACAAAAGCTATTGCAGAAGATGGTATTAAATCTACAAAAGAGCTATATACTGGCATTCAAGAGACTATGAAAGAAGATCAAGCTGAGATCAAACAACTTCAAAAAGATATTAAGAAGGGTAAAAAGACTCAAGCTGATCTAGAAAATCGCGTTGCTCAAATGGATAAGAACATTGCATTCATTCGCGATAGAATTGAGAAGACAGACAAGACTCTTACAGATATCAAAAATACTAGAGATGAGCTTAGCAAAGATGTTGCTCAAAAAGGAACTAATTCACAAGCAGCTAAAAAACTTAATGAGTTAGATGGTAAGATTGCTGAATTAACTAAAACTAAAGCTAACTTAGAATCAGCTCTAATTGATTACTCTAATAAAGTAGATCACACTAAAAAACAGATTGGTGCCTAAATGAAATTCTTAAGATTAGTAGAGATACTTTTACCTGCCATGCTCTTAACAGCATGTACTGCAACTCCAGAAGAGTGCGATCCAACTCGTGATCCTGGTTTTTTCAACAAAATCGGTTGTACCTTTTCTGGTAGTTATTCTGAGCGTGTAGAGCAGAAGAAAGTTGCTGTTGAGCAATTACGTCAAGAGCAAAGGGAAATGCTAGAATCATACCAAGCGCTTGAGGCAAATCGTAGTAAGATGATTAACGATAAAGCTGAACGCAAGCGTCAGTTAGATAAGCTTGATGCAAATATTGCAAAAGTTAGATCAAATCTTGCTAAAAAGAATGCTTTAACAAAGGAATATCAGCAAAAGCTAGATAAGATTCAACAAGCAAGTAAAAATGCTCGTAATCTAGACGATGCAGGTTCATTAGAAAGAGCTGAAAAGCTTAAAAACCTAGAAGAAGACACAAACTCTCTTTTAGAAGCTTTAGCTGATGACTAAATATTTAAAAGGGCATTTTGCCCTTTTATACTATAATCAAAGCCCCTTCATGCCTTAAAAGCCACTCCTTTCTCTCTATTCCTGCTGCAAAGCCGACCATCTTTTGCTTTTGTCCAAGCACTCTGTGACAAGGTATTACTATACAAATTGGATTATGTGAAATTGCACTGCCCACAGCTTGTGCACTCATCTTGCTTTTACCAAGCTTTAAAGCAACTTTCTTAGCTATCTCTCCATAGGTAGTGGTAGTGCCATAAGGAATTGTAATTAAGCTACTCCACACAAGCTTTTGAAAATCAGTTCCTTGAGGCTTTAGTGGTAGAGATAAAGATGGCTTATTACCTTTAAAGTACTCCTCAAGATAGTCTTTAGTTTTAGTAAAAATCTCAAGTGGTGCTTCATAGTATCCTTCAAAATTTGGAGCAAATTTTTGTCCTTCAAAATACAAACCTGAAAGCTCCTTGCCATTGCTTGTAAGCGTAATCAGACCGAGATGTGATGGAAAGTAAGATTTATATGCCATAGAAAAATTGCTTTTAAAAATGTAAAAAATTTCTACCGATTATTTTTCACTTCCAGGTTCTGGAACGATCACCTCGTAATATGAAATCAAGGATAAAGATTAGTAAAGAGGTGATACTCATGCAATTACAAGAATTATATAAAGCTTTTAACGAATTTAACAACTTTGAAGCCATCGATTTAAAGATCCAATTTGCTCTTGATGATGTAAATGACATTTTTGAGTATTTAGATCCTAAAGATCCAATAAAAGAGCTAATTTGTCATAACTTTGAGAACTTTTCTGATTTGTTACTTCTAGGCAAGGCTGATGTGTTTAGCTGGTACTTCTCAAGTTTTGGAGAGCACACACTTAGACTTAATTTAGTATTGATGGTAAGTGAGGATTACTTTAATGCCTTAGAGCCATCAGTCATCAACAATGAACCTTCTCCTTTAGGAGATGATCTTGCAAAAGAGGATCCTGAATATGAGGTAACAGCTTCTGAATATCAAGAATTTAAACAAAAAGAGCAAGAGTTATCTTCCATATTATGTCACTACGCTTTTGATAGCAATGAGTGTGTAATTAAGTTATTTCAGTTTGATTTAGTATGCCCATCAGAAAAATACCAAGACAAAGTTGTTCACTTAGAGCTAGAGCCTGATCTTAAAGATCTTGTATATGAGCGCGACTTTTATCGTTTTATCAAAAATAAGTTTTGTAATTGGTTTCAAGGCTGTTTTATCAAAGAATTTAAAGCTGCAGAAGATCTTAAAGATAACGAATTATTTAACACCTTTAAAAATCTAGCTCCTCAAAACAACAGTATCAACAGTGTGCTTTTACAAGGTAAGTTGTCCTTTGTAATTGAGGTTAGCGAAGACGTCTTTTATATTCCTTATGAGGTAACAAAAAGAACAAATAAATCGACCTTACGTTATGGCACAAAGCGTTTTTTAGCTAATTACACTCCTGTATATGATGCTGAATTAGGCTGCAGTTATTGCGCAGTTAGAGATTAACTTTAGTTTATTAAATCAAGAAAAAATAGTAAGTATGGAAATTGATGGTTTAAAAGTACAGTACGTAGGTGATTATGGGAAGTACAAGGTCTATGCGCCTGCAGAGAATCTTATCATAGGTATTGTATTGTACTTAGAATGTGATGGCAAGATTGAGATCTGCGATCCTTCAACCTACGATGAAGTCTCAAAGTATCTTATAGAACACTATCCTCAAGATTATGCCGATGAAGATGATTATGAAGATGAGGATGAGGATGAGGAAGATCTTCAAGAAGACAGTAGTGAGTAAGTTTTTAAACTTACTTTTAAAGGAGCGTACCTATGAGAATTGGCAAATATGACTATGTTTTTGTGTGTAAGTATAAAGGCTTTAAAGTTTATGCTTTAAATGAAAAAGGCTGTTTAGGTCAAGTCTTTATGCTAGAAAAATATGAACAATATACACCAAGTACTCGTGAGCAGTACCTTGAGATTTGCCACTACCTTGCAGAAAATCACCTAGATGAAGAGGATGAATAAGCTAATTTTCAAGTAAGCTTTGGTTAAAGCTCGTATAAATCTACTAGTTTTTTTACTTGATCTTTTACCACGTCAACAATGTTAGCAGGTTCAATTACCTTTACTTTAGCACCAAAGCTATAAATAAAAGATTGCAACTCAATAAGGTTAGAGGCTGTAAATTCTAGAGTAAGGGTTTTATTTACAGGATCTACAGTGATCTTTTGATCGTCACTGAAGATTCTATCAATAAGATAGGTTGCAACAGGTTCATTGCTAGTGATTAGTTTGACCTTGAAGCTATCATTTTTATTGACTGGCATAATGCCATATTTTCCAGCATAAGAGTGAGCATGATAATTCTCATGTAATTTTGCAGCATCTCTATCTTGTTCAACTGCCTCAAGAATACGTTGCACTCTCATTAGTAAAGGATGATCTTTAGTAGGGGATGGTTCACCATCTTCATTTACAGTCCATCCTTGCACGTAGATAGATTCATTAAAGGTGATTAAAGCAAGTGGCGCAAAACAAAAGTGTTTAATCTCTGAAAAGATGTACTTTTGAAAAGTGATATTGCAAGTGTGCTTTTGGATAATACAAGTTTCAAGAGCCGTTAAAACCTCTTGATGTTTACTGTAATCAATTCTTCCTTTAGCAAGACCAACTGCGGTAAGAGGTCCTTTTTTAGAGTATGAGGATTGCTGCTTTTTTGAAATATTAGTTTTGGCATCTTTCAAGAATTTATCAATAGTTTCTTGATCATTCTTTGGTAGGATCTGAGAGATAATAGCTCTTACTAATTCCATTTGGCGTAAGCCATCAGCAGTTAGTGGCACTCTCTCTAAATTTCTTGAGATCCTATAAACATACTCCTTACCTCTTTTTTCTCTTTCAACATAAGCTCCAATCACAGTAGATAACTTATCAAATAATCTAGTGACGGTTTGAGTAGAGCAATTTAACTTAGCTTTTAATTCAGAGGTGGTCACCTCTCCATTTGGTTTCATGGAGTCAATAAGAATTAAAAACATTGAAAGTAGTTTTTCGTCAGCTTTAGCTTCATCTAACTTTTGAGGCATGAGTCATTCCTAAGTTTATAGTTTCTTTATCAAGCATTATAAACAATCGTTAAGAGTTTGTAAGATAAATCAAATGTAAGTATACATAAGCACTATATATTTAGGATCTTTTGATAAAATTGCAAACTAAAGGAGCTGACTATGAGTGTTGATCTAAATAAGTTATCTACAGGAATTTCAAATTTTGAGGATTTGATATTAAAGAACAAAATCTACGTTGATAAAACAAGCCTTATTTATCAATTAACTAAAAATTGAAAGCAAATTTAACCAAGCTATAGCGCAAATAAAGAGTAAAGATTATGCTCTTACTTTACCTTCAAAAAACATCTATAGATACGCCATAGTTTTTTCAAAAACTAAAAGACAAATTGTTGCATCTTGCCAATTAGATAAAGCTTAAAAGGCTCAAGACAAAGATCGAGCGCAATAGCTTTTAATACCTTTAAAAAAAAGTATTTTTTGATACAATATAGCCAAATTTTTTATCGAAAATACAATTATGCAAGAATCTATTTTACGTAAATTAGAAGCTCTAGTAGAGCGTCATCAAGAAGTTGAGCAATTACTAAGTCAGGCAGATGTAATTGCAGATCAAGACAAATTTAGAGATTTAAATCGCGAGTACTCACAGTTACAAGTAACTGTATCAACCTATAAAGAGTACACCACCGCAGTAGCAGATCTTAAAGAGATGGAGCTAATGCTAAATGGTGATGATCCTGATATGCAGGAAATGGCTCGTGAAGAAATTGAACCTACTCGTGAAAAGGTTACTCACCTAGAGCATGAACTACAGTTGTTATTATTACCTCACGATAAGAGAGATGATTGTAACTGCTTCTTAGAAATTCGTGCTGGTACTGGTGGTGATGAAGCTGCTTTATTTGCTGGCGACTTATTTAAGATGTACACCCACTATGTTGAGTCTAAAGGTTGGAACCTTGAGGTGGTTTCAATGTCAGAAGGCGAAATGGGCGGTTACAAAGAAATCATTGCTAAGATGTCAGGTGAAGGCGCTTACGGTTATATGAAGTTTGAGTCAGGTGGTCACCGTGTACAACGTGTTCCTGCAACTGAAACTCAAGGTCGTGTGCATACCTCAGCATGTACTGTAATGGTGTTACCTGAAATTCCACCTGCTGAAGCTCCTGTTATCAATCCTGCTGATTTGCGTGTAGATACTTTCCGTGCTTCAGGTGCTGGTGGTCAGCATATTAACAAAACCGATTCTGCTATCCGTGTAACTCACATTCCAACTGGTATCGTTGTTGAGTGTCAGGACGAGCGTTCACAGCATCAAAACCGTGCTCGTGCTATGGAAGTTCTATACTCAAGATTAGCTCAGATGGAAGAGGATAAGAGAAACGCTCAAGCAACAGAAATGCGTCACAGCATTTTAGCTTCAGGTGCTCGTTCAGATCGTATTAGAACCTATAACTATCCTCAAGGTCGTATCACTGATCACCGTATCAATTTAACTATTTACAGAATTGATGATGTCCTAAGTGGTAATCTTGATTTGATCTTAAAACCTGTAATTGAGGAATTTAAGGCAGAGCAGTTAGCTCAGATGGCAACTCAAGGTGCCCTTTAATGCAAATTCGTGAGGCTTTACTTAAGGCAAAGCAAATTCTAAAAGCTGCTGCTATTGATACAGCCTCACTCGATGCAAATTTACTCCTATCTCATGTCACATCCTTATCAAAAGTTATGCTCATAGCTCATGATGAGGATGAGTTACTAAAAGAGCAAGAAGATAAGTTTTTCTCTCTAATCAATAAAAGAAAAACAGGCTATCCGATAGCTTATATCCTAGGTTATAAAGAATTCTTTGGACTTTCTTTGAAGGTTACTGAGGATACTTTAATCCCAAGACCAGATACAGAAACGCTTGTTGAAAAAGCACTAGCTTTTAATCCTCAAGGAAAGGTTCTTGATTTAGGTACAGGTACTGGCGCTATTATCTTAGCTTTAAAATCAGAGCTTAAATCCTCCATCGATGCTTATGCAGTGGATTTGTCAGAAAAAGCTTTAGAAGTAGCTGCTTATAACAGTCAAAAGCTTAACTTACCAGTTACTTTTATCCAATCAAATTGGTTTTCAAACCTTGGTGATTTGAAATTTTCCATGATTGTATCTAACCCACCTTACATTCAAAAAGACGATATCCATTTGTCTCAAACCTCACTTCCTTTTGAGCCAATACAAGCTTTAACCTCAGAGGATGATGGCCTTTTAGACATTAAACTTATTTGTAAAGAAGCAAAAATGCATTTAGAGTCAGGAGCTCTACTATTGATTGAGCATGGTTTTAATCAAGGTGAAAAAGTAAGAGCTATCTTTACAGAGCATGGCTATAAGAATGTTACTACCATAAAAGATCTTGGTGGTAACGATAGAGTAACTTTTGGCTCATTTTAGCAAGCAAATAGCCTTATTTTCTTACTAATGTGTTAAAATTACACAAATAATTATTTAATTGTAAGGAATTGAGAATGACGGATATTTACAGTACTAGTACAAGTAACCTTGGTGCTAGCATCGCACGTACCGGTTA
>JAEWPL010000085.1 GCA_023460615.1 Pseudomonadota bacterium
AGATTCTGAGGATTTGCCACGCCTATGCAAAATAGGTCTGTGGCATTTTATAATACTTATCAAACAAATCGACCTAATATTTAGAAAACTAAAAGTGAGATCTAAATATTTTTATGTTGTCGCCCTATAAATTTCTTTATATAATCTCCCTCAAAAAAGATAATTCTAGAGTTTTCACAAATAATAATTTGGGGTATGTATTGGAAGTTTTAGACGGCAAGATTTGGCTCTTGTTTTTTAGCGCTCTTTTTCTATTACCCA
This sequence comes from Pseudomonadota bacterium, assembly GCA_023460615.1. Classification (GTDB taxonomy): domain Bacteria; phylum Pseudomonadota; class Gammaproteobacteria; order Enterobacterales; family Succinivibrionaceae; genus Succinivibrio. The sequence continues at coordinate 262 of JAEWPL010000085.1, forward strand.
TTTTATACGGCGCGATAAAAGCAGATAAACATTACTATAGCATTCAAGTAATTTCAATTATTGCAGTAATTGTTACTCAAGGTTTGAATGTTCTAGTTTCCTATGTAATCGTCAATCAAGTTGAAATTTTAAATATTTACCTAGTGGTAATGTTCTGGCAACTGTCAATTCTCGTGACGGTTGTGAGTGTCTTTTACTTAGTACTTAAAGAATTGAATGACAAGTTCATGCGCTATGGCATGAATAATAGTTGGATTTATATAGTACCTGCTATCTTTGAAGCTGTGTTGTTATTCTTCTTTAATTTAAATTCTTATGCTAACGAGCATGTGTTAGCATATACTTCCTCCACAGCTTTAAACCCTACTTCCATAAGCCTTTATTTTATTGTCAACTTTTATATCCTAATTGGCGCATGGCTTTGCTATAAAGCTTATCTATACAATCTAGATTTTGATATTAAGTATATTGCAAGAAGCCACTTTTTCTACTACTTGAGCTTATGTGTTGCTTTATTTGTAGAGCAAGCCTTATTTGCCAATGTTTCTTTTGGTATTTCAATAGCTGTATTTTTATTGTTTAACTTCATGACTAAGAGTAAGACTTTAATTTCTCAAGATGCCTTATCAGGAGTTAACAATCGTGTAAGTTTCCACAAATATATCAATAATGTGTTTATCAGCCGTGAGCACAATGGTGCTTATATCATCTTTATTGATATTGATAAGTTCAAAGAGATTAACGATACCTACGGACATTTAGAAGGTGACGATGCTATTAGAATCGTAGGTAAAACACTAAAGAGTATTGCAGGTGAAACAAATTCTTTTGTGGCTAGAATTGGTGGTGATGAATTTGTCTTAGTAGTTAATACCCAAGATGAGAGAAAGGTTGAGACTATTATTAAATCCGTAAATTATGAGCTTGAAGAAAGACTAATTTTCCAGGACAAGCAATATGAGATCACTGTAAGCAGTGGTTATGTAAAGGTAATGCCAAACGAGAAAAACATCAAAGAGCTTTTAGCTAAAGCTGACGACAAGATGTATCAAAACAAACGTAGTAAGAGCAAGGAGGATGTGGAAAATGTTTAATCCTAGCGCTTATGACACTCACATGCTTTACTTTATTATCGCCTGCTTCTTTGTATTAGTAAGCATCAAAAGTAATGAGAGAACCTCTGTTGAAGCTAGCACTAGAGTTGTAAATTCCTTAATTTACTTTTTAATGACTCAAGCTATTACTATTTTTGTGTTTACCTTTTTAGGTATGCTAAATAATAGTTTCCTCCTTGAAGAGTTTAGCTCTTACAGAATTGTGTATGGTATTACAGGCGCTTTCATGGGCTTTTTAAATTTTGCCTTGCCTTATTACTTATTCACACTTTTAGGTTTGTATATAGGTGGTAAGCACCTATTCTATGGCATCAAGCATAAACTAATCTTTATGCTATTTGCTTTTTGCTCTATGTTTTATTGGATAATCGCAGGAAGCCTTGCATTTCAGTATTTTGTAGCACCAGAACAAGTATCCACTGTCTTATATAATTTGACAATTATGGTGCCTATAGCTCAAGTGATCTTCTTTGTCTCTTGCATTAAATATTTGCACTTATTTATGCGAAATATCCTAGAGAACTCCTTTGCCTCAAAACCTGCAGCTATCTTTATTGAAGTCTTTTTCATTGTGAGCCCAATTTTGAGTGCGCCAATTTCTCACTATTACTTCAATTACCCAATTATTTTCTCTTTACTTGTCTCTTTTGCCTTTGTAGTACAAATTGTGTCTCAGGATAGAGCTATTTCTGTAGACTTCTTAACAGGTCTTAATAATCGTAAAGAGCTTAATCGTTATTTAAAGCGTCTATTTGAAAAACAATCAGAGCTTGATCATAACTTAAATATCATCTTTATCGATATCAATGACTTTAAAGGTGTGAATGATACCTATGGTCACAATGTAGGTGATAAAACTTTAATTGAGTTGTCTAATTGCTTAAAGAGAACTTCAGGTAAGTTGTCAAATTGTTTCCTTTGCAGATACGCAGGCGATGAGTTTACTGTAGTCTTAAAAGAAACCACTTTCTTTTCAGTTGAGAACTATAAAAGCGAGCTTCAAGCTCAAATTGATAAGTTAAATAGTTCTGGCAATTTACCTTTTGCTTTGTCAGTATCCTTAGGTCAAGTTCAGTATCAAGAGCGCTTTACTAATTTTGAGGAATTTTTAGATCAAGCAGATCGGAATATGTATACTCAAAAAGAGGCTTACAAAGCTTCAAAAAGCCTTGAGTTAAACAATTATTAAAAAGATTTAACAAAATCTCTAAAATCTTGCGTTATTCTAGATCTATAAAAAGTTTATAAGCCTACAGTGAAGTGGGCTTATTCACCCTTTTACTAAATTCGCGCTTCATAAGCCATCGCTTTTACTTGATTTATTGCTAAATCTTCGCTCAAACGATGGGGATCCACGCACATAAATTCGGCGGTAACTCCACCTATCAAAGTCTGTTTCATCTTTTCTTTTAAGTTGATAGCTGCATTGATGTCTCTGTCTATGGTAAAGCCACAACTTGGACATATGTAGGTTCTATCAGCTAAA
>JAEWPL010000086.1 GCA_023460615.1 Pseudomonadota bacterium
TCTAGCATCATTTTGAGGATTTCTTGAACCATATTCACATAGCCTTTAACAGACTTTTTTTCTTGAAAATATTTTTCCATGATTATTGTCCTAGTACGCTCTTGATATAAAGCATTTCGCTCATTTCCTTATACTCACCAAAGGTGCTATAGCCAATGTTTCCACCTAAAATTAAGTCATCTAGAATGTAGTAATCAAGCTTTACCTTTAAAGAGCCTCCAATGCCACTTTCTGTCTTCTTTGCATACTTGTCTTCTTTGACTAAGCCTAATTGATAAAGACCAGTTAAGGTGTTTTGGAAATCAGCATTAGTTGGGTAATAATCCTCTTGTGCCTGAGTATAGGTTTGATAACCAAGTTCGGCACTAGCAGTTAAATCATATTGCTCGGTTCTCTTTCTGTAATTTACAGGAATAGAAGCAATTAGGTAGTTTTGTGGGGAGAAATAACCTCCATGACCAAAGGAGAAATGATTTTGGTTATGTTTAAAGTCTTGATAGGATAGGGATAAACCTACAGTTAAATCCTCATATTCAGTAGGTCTAATTGGATGTACGTAAGCTGTAGCATTTAAACCAAAGCTTGAGTTGTGTTGTACGTTGTGACCTCTGTAAGTATAAGCTGAGCCTGATAGAGAAGCTCCTAAAAAGCCATCATCATAAGCATAAGTTACTTCACCACCGTTTTTAGTTACAGCACCCCAGTAAGTGCCAGACATATCGTCTTTATAACCAAAATATGACAATTGAGAATCTCTCATGCCACGGCGTTCTGCTTTTAATCTTAAGTTAGAGTAATTACCAACTTTAAAGCTATAGAAAGCACCAGCCTCAAAGTTAGTGCCGTCCTTGTCTATAGGGGTTACACCTAAATCAAACTTGTAATCGTCGTCAATTAAAGCAGCGTTAAAGGCTACACCTGAGGATTTTCTAGGTTTAGCACGAGAGCCTAAACTTGATACTTGAGAGTAAGTATTAAGCATCTGTACCACATCTTTTGGATTGTCAAAAGCCTTTAAGAAGTTGATTAAATTCTTTCTGCCTTGAGCTGTTTGAAGAGCACTAGTTTGTTCAAGTTTAGAGAATAAATCGTCCTCCTTTGCAACTTGTACAATATCAGTACCATTCTTATAGTAACCTAGTAAAGCTTTTTGCTCCTCAGGACTTGAGATATTTAGATTAGAGGTAAAATCTCCAATGGCATTCTCCCAATAATCAAGGTTAGCTCGTGCTGTATCTTTTTGAGCTTGGGTTGCATGAACATCTGCATTTACTTGTTGTAACTTTAAGGCCGCTTTTTCTTGACCATCAAGAAGCTTGTTGAAGCCTGTTCTTACGTTGTTAACCTCACTGATTAAGTTTTGTACACCTACTTGTAAGGCATTAGAGCCATGCTCAAAAATGGCCCCCTCAGAGCGTAAATTGCCAGAATCCATATGGATTGGCTCTGCTGTAAAAGTAAGGCGAGCACCATTACCCATTGGTAAATTAAGTTTTATAGGTAAAGTGGTAGTCTTTAATTTACTTAAGCCATCCTCACCATCTTTTTGATTAGCGGTAAGACCAAATTGAACTGTGGTAGATACTTTATCCTGAAGATCACGGATCATAAAGTTGATATCCGCTAAAGCCTCTGATTGCTCTGCATTAGTCATAAAGTAAGTATTTTTTGGAAGACTAATGCTAGTGTTATTCTCCCAAGGTAAAGTAACTTTTGAATTGCTAAAAACAGAGCTTTTAGCTTTGTTTTTAAAAGGATTATTACTTTGATGTAATTGTCCTTTATTGGCAACTACAGGATCATTTGTGGTGGCATTTTTGTAAGCATAGCGACTGTCTAAGTTGCTTCTTGCCCTGGTAAGTTTACTAATAGCACCTTGATAATTCTTATTTTTAGCATCTACCCTTGCAAGTAAAGTTAAGACTCTAGGATCATTAGTATTACCTTGAATTTTAGTAGCTAATAAAGCTGCTTTTTCGTATTCTTCTGCTGCTAATGCAACATTGATAGCACCTTCAAGGGCGGTTTGATTAGAGCCATCCTTTTGTAGCACTTTTTCATAGATAGCCTGCGCCATCTTATTATCCTGATTGTCTTGATACAATCTTGCCATTGCTAAATTTAAATCAGCATTCTCAGGATGTTGCTGTAATTTAGGGAAAAGTAAGTCATAGGCATCAGCATAACGCTTAAGTTCCCTTAGAGTGTCAGCTTGCTTTACCGTATCACCAAGACTTAATTTGTCTAAATCTTCAGAAGTTGTATTTAAAAGTAAGCTTTGATTTTGTTTAAAGCTATTAGCTAAATCATAATTGCCAGTCTCATTAAAGACAGTGATGATATCAGTGTAATCACTTACAGAAGCATTTTGAGGAATAGGCTTTGAGGCTACTAGGTTAGCTAGTTCTAAAGCTCTATCTTTTTGGCCACATCTTAAATTTAAATAAGCTAAATGACCTAATTGACTGTCAGAAAGTTTAGCAGGAGTTACTTGAAGCATTTGTAAACTGTTGTAAGCTGCTAGCGTATTACCTTGCTTTAAGTACTTTTCAATATTGTCAAAACTTTGATTTATAAGAAGTTCTTGTCTGAATTTAAGTACTTTATCTTGAGGATTGTTGATACGTTTTACCGTATTTAAAGCCTTAGGATAGTCATGAAATTCGTTGTAAAGATTAGCTGCTGCAAAGAGATCTTCACCTGAGGCGTTGGCTCTAGTTAAATATTGTACTTGATTGTTAAAACCTACCTCAAAGCCTTGAGCTTTTAACAATTTAGCTAAGTCATAGCGAAGCCAACTTGAGTTTGGATGCTTTGATATTGCTTGTTGTAAAAACTCAATTGCCTGTGGATATTGCTGATTAGAAATTAAGCTTTGAGCTTTATTCCTAAGTGGAGGAATAGGATCTACATAAGCTTTAGGAGCTATAGCTTGCTTAATTTTTTGAGCAAGACTATCACTCATAGAGGCAAGTAAACTATTAGCATTAGCCATCTTACCTTGTTCGCGGTAAAGATAGTAAAGCATCTCATTGACGCCTTCGTTATTAGGCTGAGCACTTAAGGCTGTCTTTAAAGCTTTTTCAGCTTCTGGATAATTCTTTTGCTTTTTGCAAATATCTGCTTTTAGTAATAAGGCATCTAAATCATAAGGAGATTGTGCTAATAACTCATCTATATTTTGGATAGCCTGGCTAAGATCTCCAGTAGCTACCGCTAAGTTTATAGAAGCCATTTTGGCATCATGTTTTAACTTAGCTTCTTTTTTACCACCTAAAGCTGCAGCTTTAGATAAGTATTCTTGAGCTTTTAAATACTCTT
>JAEWPL010000087.1 GCA_023460615.1 Pseudomonadota bacterium
CGGTTATGATGTTAAGGATACCGGTGTTAACAACGCAGGTGCTAAGGCTGGTATGCAATTCATCTCTGACTTAATCACTAAGGGTTACATGGAGAAGGGTGCTGACTACGGTGTTATGGAAGCTCAATTCACCAAGGGTAAAGCAGCATGTATCATCAATGGCCCATGGGGCTGGCCAAACTACGATCAAGCTAAAGTTGACTTCTCAGTTTACAAGTTACCTAAGTTAGGTGGTCAACCAGCTAAGGCTTTCGTTGGCGTAACAGCTATGGCTTTAAATGCAGCTTCTCCTAACAAGGAATTAGCAGTAGAGTTCTTAGAGAACTACTTATTAACAGCTGAAGGCTTAGATGCTGTTAACAATGATAAGGCTCTAGGTGTAGCAGCTCTAAATGAGTTCCAGCAGAAGCTAGACAAGGATCCTCGTATCGCTGCAACTAAGGAAAATGCTCTAAATGGTGAGCCAATGCCTTCAGTTCCAGAGATGAGCAAGTTCTGGTCATCATTTGAGACTGCATTAAAGAACGTAACTTCACAACGTCAAAGCGTTGAAGAAGCAGCAAATACTGCTGCAAAGCGTATCTTAGCTGATTAGTTTTCTTAATCAAAAAACTGCCGGACTTGTTCCGGCAGTTTCGTTTATTTAATTTTGGCAAATTAGGGATGTAAGATGGAACTGTCTTCTGTACAAAATGCAAAACTTAGTCCAAAAGTTTTACTTAAGTGGGCTATAGTTGCTTTAATTGTGCTAGTCAATCTTTATGCCGATGTTATGATGTACATGAATGGTGATATTGCTTACCCAATATTAGATCTTGTACTAGTCGGTGTAGGTGTATATGTTTTTATGAATAAAAAAATGTATGCACAGCGCTACGCTTTCCCAAGCGTTGCAGGTATGACTGCATTTATCATTTTCCCACTGGTTTATACCTTGTGGATTTCTTTTACTAACTATTCAGGCGCTCACGTAATGACCGTTGATGCTGCCATGAATTATCACCTTCAAAAGACTTATAAGTCAGAAGGTGGCGATTATGCTTATAAGGTATTCATTCAAGATAATGGTGAGCACGAGTTACTATTAACTCAAGGTGATAAATCCTTTAAGTTAGAGAAAGCTGTAAACTTAAATGATCCTAAGCTTTTAGCTTTATCTCAAGAAGGTAAGTTAATTGATGCAAACTTAGTTGCAACTAACCCTTCTGAGGTAAAAGGCAAGCTTGTTCCTATGAAGCAACTTATGTCTTTAAAGAATGTTCTTAAGGCATATGTACTTCACTTACCTGATTCAAGCATTAAATTATCTATGAGTGGTCTTCGTCAATTCTCAGCTCAAAGCGAAAAATATAAGCGCTTAAAGCAAGGTGAGGTTGTTGACGGTTATGAAGTTGACTCAAAGTATGCTTTATGGGATAACGAGACTAAGCAATTATTCTTACCTAACATGGAAACCGGTTTCTATCAGTATGCAGATAACAAAGGTGTGTTACATGGTGAAGAATATGCTCCAGGCTTTAAGGTAAACATTGGCTTTAAGAACTACATTAAGTTCTTATCTAACGAAAGTATTCGTATGCCATTCTTGCAGATCTTCGTATGGACAGTATGTTTCTCTGCAATTACTGTGTTTGGTACTTTAGCAATCGGCCTTGTTCTAGCTTGCTTAGTACAATGGGAGTTCTTACGCTTTAGAGGTGTATACCGCGTATTCTTAATTCTTCCATATGCTGTACCATCCTTTATTTCTATCTTGGTGTTCAAAGGTTTGTTCAACCAGAACTTCGGTGAATTAAATATGTTCCTAAATACTATTATGGGACCTATTTATGGCGCCTTTGGTTTAGAGTGGTCTTCTATTGAATGGTTCACAAGCCCATGGCCAGCACGTGCAATGATCTTAATGGTTAACGCTTGGTTAGGTTATCCTTATATGATGATCTTATGTATGGGTCTTCTAAAGTCTATTCCTGATGACTTATACGAGGCAACTGCAATTGAAGGTGCAACTCCATGGATCAACTTACGCCATATTACCTTACCATTGTTAATTAAGCCTTTAGCTCCATTGTTAATTGCTTCCTTCGCATTTAACTTCAATAACTTCGTGCTAATTCAGTTATTAACTGGTGGTGGTCCTGATATTATCGAGGCTACTCAAGCTCCAGCAGGTTACACAGATTTATTAGTAAGCTTTACCTATCGTATCGCATTCGAAGGCGGTAAGGGTAATGACTATGGTTTAGCAGCAGCTGTTGCAGCTATGATCTTCGTAATGGTTGGTTTATTAAGCTTAGTACAGTTACGTTTAACTAAGAACAGCCAGATGCAAGGTTAGGGGAGATAAAAATGGCTATTGTACAACCAAAGAATTTAATTTTTAGAAAAGGTTTAGCTCACGTATTTTTGTTAGCATTCCTATGTCTAATTATGTTCCCTTTGCTAATGATCGTTGCAATTTCATTTAGACAAGGTAACTTCTCTGTAGGTGATATTATTCCTCGTGCTTCAACTTCAACCCTAGATCATTGGCGTTTAGCTCTAGGTTTTGATGTTCGCAAGTTAATTCGTGTGTCAGGTGCAACCGTTGATATCATTCCTACCATGGATGGTAATACTAAGTTGTATGTTCACACCGATGAGGATGCATCATTTAGAAACTTTGTTACAGAGCCTTTTTCTACTAACGTTTTAGAAAAAGCAACTGAGGATGCTCCTGTTAGCATCATCGGTAATCCACAAAGCTCTGTTGATGAAAGCTCTTTATTAAACGATGCTAAAGCTGTTCACGATATTTGTGTAGCAACCGCTAATAAAGTTGCATTAACTGTAGGCGAAGGTGCTGAGCAATTGCGTTACTTTATTGATAAGAACGATGCAGAAGGCACATCCTATGGTGTTTACAAAGAGAACATTATTCCTCCTCCATTCCCAGTTTTACTATGGTTATGGAACTCAGTTAAGGTTGCATTTATTACTGCTTTCTTAATTATCTGTCTATCAACAACTTCAGCTTACGCTTTTGCTCGTATGAAGTTTGCTGGTAAAACAGTAATTCTAAACGGAATGTTGATTTTCCAAATGTTCCCAGCTGTACTAGCCTTAGTTGCTATCTACGCTTTATTCGATAAGATTGGTGAGTACATCCCATGGCTTGGTTTAAATACCCATGGTGGTTTGATCCTATCTTACATGGGTGGTATTGCACTACACATTTGGACTATCAAGGGTTATTTTGAAACTATCGACTCTTCACTAGAAGAAGCTGCTGCAATTGATGGTGCAACTCCATGGCAAGCATTCAGATTGATTCTATTACCTCTATCAGTACCTATTCTTGCTGTGGTATTTATTCTTGCCTTCATTGGTACTATTACTGAAGTTCCTGTAGCATCAGTTTTACTACTAGATATGAATGAGTTAACCCTAGCTGTAGGTTCACAACAGTACCTATACCCACAGAACTATCTATGGGGTGATTTCGCAGCTGCAGCTGTACTATCAGGTTTACCTATTACCATTGTGTTCTTATTAGCACAACGTTGGTTAGTAGGCGGCTTAACCGCTGGTGGTGTCAAGGGTTAGTTTGACTATATAAGTTTAAATATAGTTTTGTTAAAGAATTTTTTAAGAGTGTAAAAAAAATGGCAGACGTTTTATTATCAAAAGTTAGAAAGAACTACAATCCAGCTATTCTTAAGGATACCTTACGTAACATTAACTTGGACATTAAAGATGGTGACTTCATCGTTTTCGTAGGTCCATCAGGTTGTGGTAAGTCAACTCTACTACGTATGATTGCAGGTTTAGAGGACATCACCGATGGTGATCTAATGATCAACGGTACTCGTGTTAACGATGTACCTCCATCAAAGAGAAACATTGGTATGGTGTTCCAGTCCTACGCTTTGTATCCTCACATGACAGTGTTCGATAACATGGCTTTTGGTTTGAAGTTACAACATGTTGATAAGAAGGTTATCTTAGAGCGCGTAGTTAAGGCTGCAGATATCTTAGGTCTTGAGGCTTTCTTAGAGCGTAAGCCAAAGGCTCTATCTGGTGGTCAAAGACAGCGTGTTGCTATCGGTCGTTGTATCGTTCAACACCCATCTGTATTCTTATTTGATGAGCCTTTATCAAACCTTGATGCTGCTTTACGTGTAAAGATGCGTCTTGAGATCGCTAAGTTACACAAAGAATTAAATGCAACCATTATTTATGTTACCCACGATCAAGTAGAAGCTATGACCTTAGCTGACAAGATCTGCGTGTTAAGTCCTTTAAAGACCAATGCAGAATCTAACTTAGAGCAGTTTGGCGCTCCACTTGAGTTATATAACCACCCAGTAAACCTATTCGTAGCAGGCTTCATTGGCTCACCTAAGATGAACTTCTTAAAGGGTGAGTTAACTAAAGTTGAAGATGATTACTGCGAAGTTAAGTTAATCACTGGTGAGCGCATTAAGGCATGCGTCAATGCAACCCGTGGCTCAGTTGGTGATAAGGTTATCTTAGGTGTAAGACCTGAGCACATCGTTAAGGCTGATTCACCTGTAGCAGATGGTGGTCGTGTAACAGGTAAGGTTGAAGTTACTGAGAACCTAGGTGCTGAATTCTTTGTATACATGGAATCAGGCGCTTCAGAGGTTGGTAGTGACTTCACAGTTAAATCAGATTCAGAGCTAGATATCAATTCTGGTGATGAATTTACTGTAGGAATTCCATCTTCAGCATGCTATTTGTTTGATGAAAATGGTATCGCGTTCCCTCGTACTCAAGTGTACAAGAGAAGCTGATGACAGCAGTCTAACTGTCTATTTGCCAATTAAGGGAGCCTTTTGGCTCCCTTTATTCGGATGAAAAGAAAATCAACAAAAAAGGCAAGACCAAAGGTCTTGGCTTTCTTTATAAAAGCAGATTATTATGCAGTGGTATCGATAATGGTACCTTTGTTAGCATCAATAGCTGTTGGAGCTTTTGGTGCAGGTGCATTTGCTTTTACTGATTGAGCTGTTTGAGCAGCGCCTTCAAGTACAGATAATGCCATGCGACCTTGAGATTCATTAGCTCTCTTGGTCATAACAAGACCTAAAGACTCCATACCGAAGTTAGAATTTACTGAACTCATCAAAATTCTCCTCAAAGTTACTCAATTTATTATCGGCAATTTAAAAGGCTAACTTAAATCTTGATATTCAAAATTTTAGCAATTTGCTCAAGGTTCTTGTCTGTTCCTGTGAATTGAACAGCATTGATACCTCTGCTTAAAGCTGTTTCAACGTTTTGAATATTATCGTCCATAAAGAAAGTTTCTTCAGGAACTAAATTGTACCTTTCAATTAAAGTTAAATAGATGCCTTTTTCAGGTTTGATCATTTGCTCTTCACCTGAAACTACAATGCCTTCAAACTTTTGTAGGAACTTGTATTTGTTAAAGGTGCCAGGGAAGGTTTCAGCAGACCAATTAGTAAGTCCATAAACTTTGAATTTTTGAGCATTCATTACAGCATCTAAAACTCTCATACCTGACTCAATAGGACCTTTTAGCATGGTCTCCCAGCCTTTGCGATAAAGCAAGATAGGCTCTTTGTACTCAGGATATTGTTCAGCTAGCTCTTTCATGCATTCTTCAAAGCTGCGACCTTTATCCATTTGAGCATTCCAGGTTGAGGTTGCGATGTTTTGTAAAAAGTACTCCATTTTTTGATCGTCATTGAAGATACTCTTGTAGAAGTATCTTGGATTCCAATCTAATAAAACACCACCAAAATCAAAAACAACATTCTTAATGGTATCCACTTCAACTCCTTTGTTTAAAGTGAGGTTTATTTAAATCGTTAGTAAAAATTCTAACAAATTTTTTTTAAGCTTTTTAGTTTAACGAATAAAAAAATCTATGTAACTTTTTAGTGAATTTAAGCACTAAATTAGTATTTTTAAGATTAAGAAATCTTTCCTAGACCTAATTTTTTAAGATCAACTTAAAAACAACTAATAACAAAGGCTTAGATTTGATAGAATATCGTCAATTATTGATTAGAAAAAAAATACTTTGGGGGTCTTTATGAAGAAATCATTGTTGACAGCATTATTAGTAGCTTGCTCAATGTATTCTCAAACTCAGGCTGAAACCTTAAAATTCGGTACTGAGGCAACCTTTGCACCTTTTGAATTTACTGATAATAAGTCTGAAGTAATTGGTTATGATGCTGATATTATTAGAGCAATCGGTGAGGTTGAAGGTTTTGAAGTTCAAATCGTAAATCAACCATTTGATGCTTTAATTCCAGGTGTATTAACTAAGCAATTAGACGGTGCTATCGCAGCTATTACCATTACAGAGGAGAGAGCAAAACAAGTAGCTTTCTCTGATCCTTACTACAAAGCTGGTATCAATGCTGTTATTCGTCGTGAAGATGGTTCGAAATACCTAACCTTAGAGTCACTAAAAGATAAGCGTCTATGTGCTCAGATTGGTACTACAGGTGCTAATGTAGCTAAACACTTTTCTAAAAATGTAGGTGAGTACAACACTGTTCCTGATGCTTTCATGGAATTAAAGACCAAAGGCTGTGAAGCTGTATTTAATGACAGACCAGTAAACCTATATTTCTTAATTACCAAAAAGGATGATTCTTTTGTTGAAGTTCCTGAGCTATACAACGGTGAGGAATACGGCATTGTAGTTTCAAAGAAGAATCCTGAACTTGTAAAGAAATTAAATTCAGGTCTTAAGAAGATCCGTGAAAATGGCACTTTTGCTAAGATCCACAAGAAGTGGTTCAACACTGAAGAATAATTTTTAATCTTAAAAAGTATTGCGTACAACAAAGATTGGTAAAAAGATCTTTTAGTACGCAATTATTTTTTGCTAAATGCGATATTTTTGCTAAAATACCGTGTTTGCATTTTCTTTACAAAGGCTTTAGTTTTGTAAAACAAGTTAACAACCATACACAAAGGTTTATGGTTTAGTTAACTTTTTGTGTTTTTAACAAACTTTTAAAGTGTGCAAAAGACTCTGTGATTAGAGCTTATATGTGCTATTAGCACTTAAATACAACTTTAACAGATAAGATAAATTACATGAATTCAATAATTGAATATTTTTCTACAATAGATTTAGATTTTGTGGCAAGTACTTCCTTGCTATTGCTTGAAGGTGCTTTTGTTACCTTAAAAATCACTTTAGTAGCAGTATCCTGTGGCGTGTTAATCGGTCTATTTGTTGGTATTGCTGAATTATCCAACTACAAACTTTTAAAATATCCAGCAAAAGTTTATGTTGATATTATTCGTGGAACCCCACTTCTAGTTCAAATTTTCTTAATCTATTTTGCTCTCCCTGCAATTTTAGGTATCAGAATTGAGCCATACATCGCAGCAGTAGTTGCTTGCTCCATTAACTCTGGTGCTTATGTTGCTGAAATTTTCAGAGCAGGTATTCAATCTATTGATAAAGGTCAATTTGAAGCTGGTCGTTCTTTAGGTCTTACCTGGTCTCAGACCATGTCAAAGATTGTTATTCCTCAGGCTTTTAGAAGAACAATCCCTCAGTTAGGTAATGAATTTATCGCGATGTTAAAGGATTCTTCATTAGTATCTGTAATCGGCTTTGAAGAGTTAACAAGAAAAGGTCAGCTTATTATTGCTGCTACCTATAAATCATTCGAGATTTGGACAGCCGTTGCTATCATCTACTTAGTAATGACTCTTACTATTAGTAGATTTGTAGCTTTCTTAGAGAAGAAATACAATTCAAAAGGAAACTAATAGAATGATTATTATTAAGGATTTATACAAGTCATACGGTGCAAATCAAATCCTAAAAGGTATTGATTTACACATTAAAAAGAGTGAAGTAGTTGTTGTAATCGGTCCTTCAGGATCTGGTAAGAGTACTTTGTTACGTTGTGTAAACTATCTTGAAGTTCCAACCTCAGGTACCATTACTATCAACAATGAGACTATTACTCGTAAAACCAATATCAACCACATTCGAGCTGAGGTTGGTATGGTGTTCCAGCACTTTAATCTTTTCCCTCACATGACAGTTTTAGACAATATTACTGTAGCTCCTATCAATGTGCGCAAAAAGTCAGTTAAAGAAGCTGAAGCAAAAGCTATAGAATTGTTAGACCGTGTTGGTTTAGCAGATAAAGCTAAAGATTACCCTGATCAATTATCAGGTGGTCAACAACAGCGTGTAGCTATTGCTCGTGCTTTAGCTATGGAGCCTCAAGTAATGTTGTTTGATGAGCCAACTTCTGCATTAGATCCTGAGATGGTAAATGAAGTTTTAGATGTAATGCGCGATTTAGCTCAAGAAGGCATGACCATGATGTGTGTTACTCACGAAATGGGGTTTGCTCGTCAAGTTGCTGATAGAGTATTGTTCGTAGATCAAGGTAAGATCTTAGAAGATACTACTCCAAGTCAATTATTTGAAGCTCCAAAGCATGAGAGAACTAAAGAGTTCTTAGCTAAGATTTTATAATTGCCTCTATAATCGAAAGTGCCTTAAGCACTTTCGATAAACATTTTTAGAAAAATTAGCAAGTTAGCTAATTTTTTTTTGCTTGTTTCAAATTGGTATATCAAAAAAATTCCAATTGTCTATAATGAGCACATTTAGATAATAATATTTTGCAAGGTTACCTTTATGCAAGTTCAAACACCATCTCAAACACCTGGTTTGTTTAGCTTAAGCTGGCCAATTTTTATTGATTTGGCAATGCATTTTTTGACCATGACCATCAATACCATGATGGTAAGTATGATCTCCTTGCAAGCGGTAGCAGAACTTAATGTTGGAACCCAAGCTTTCCAATTAGCTTTTACTTTATTTAACTTTGTAAATGTTGGTGTTTGTGTTTGTTGTGCTCAAGCTTTAGGTAATGGTAATAAACAGATGGTACGAAGGATCATCCATGTAGGCTTTGGTCTGAATATCATTTGGGGTATCTGTATTACATTAACTTGCTTCTTTGGCTCATCAATCATCTGTGATCTTATGAATATCCCTGATGATATTTATGATGTCTCAAAAAATTACTTAATGATTATTGCCATTATGTTTATGGCAGAAGCTTTAAACTTGTGTGCAAGCTCTGTATTAAGAGCTTTTGGTTGCACACGTGATCCAATGATGATCAATATTGCTGGCAATATCTTAGTGGTAATACTTAATTACTGCTTCTTATTTGGCCATTTTGGTTTCCCTAAATTAGGCATTTACGGTGTAGCTATCAGTGTAGTAATTTCAAGATACCTTGCAGTAGGCTTTTTAATATATCTTTTATTAAAGCGCACAAAGTGTCATTTGATCCCTCGCTTCTTCTTTGTAGTACACAAAAAGATCTTGCGTCAAATTTTCTCCATTGGTCTTCCTGGTGCAGGTGAAAACCTAACTTGGAACTTACAATTCCTGTTTATGACTTCTGTAGTAGGTACCTTTGGCTCTGTTGCACTTGCAACTCAAGGTATTTATTTTCAGATGTGTGGCTTAATTATGCTATTTTCAATTTCTGTTGCTATGGGAACAGAAATCATTGTCTCACACCATGTAGGCTCTTATAAACTAGGACTTGCAAACAGACAATTACTACATTCAGTAAAAATTGGCGTTGTATTTACAGCCTTATTATCTATTAACATTCCTTTGTGGTTAGGCTTTGCTGTATTTTCAATTTTTACTGATGATCCAGAAGTTTTTGCAATGGCAAGACCAATCTTTTATGTCTCTGTCATTATGGAAGTTGGTCGTATTCTAAATATCATCATTATCAACTCACTAAGAGCTGTAGGTGATACAAAATTCCCAATGATGATGGCAATTTTATCAATGTGGGGCGTATCTGTGCCTGTAGGTTGTTTCTTAGGTATCTACTGTGAGATGGGCTTATTAGGCGTATGGATAGGCTTTTGCTGTGATGAATGTACTCGCGGAATTATCATGCTTACAAGATGGTGTACTAAGGCTTGGGTGCCTGCTGCTAAGAGATACTACAAGCTTAACTACATGAAAAAGCACAAGTATACAAAGGCTTTATCTATGTAATTCACCTTTTTGGAGCGAAATTAAAGAATTTTAAACCAAAAGCTATTTGTGATATATTTAGCAAAAATTTTGTGTTAACAATAGGTGAAATCATGTTTTTTGATCGTATTGAAGCTGCTCCTGCAGATCCTATTCTAGGTTTAACTGATGCATACAAGAAAGATCCTAACAAGGATAAGGTTAACCTAGGTGTTGGTGTTTACCAGAACAATGAAGGTAAAACCGTAATTCTAGACTGCGTAAAGGCAGCAGAGAAGATCCTATTAGAGACCGAGGAAACTAAATCCTACTTACCAATTACAGGTCTTCCTGAGTATGGTCGTTTAGCTCGTGAGTTAATTTTTGGTAAAGGTTCAGAGCTTGTTGATGGCGGTCGTGCAGTATCCTGCCACTGCCCAGGTGGTACTGGTGCTTTACGTATTGGTGCTGATTTCCTACATCAACAAAATGTTGCAACTACCATTTGGATTTCTGATCCAACATGGGCTAACCACTACCAAATTGCAACCTCAGCTGGTTTAAAGTTTGAGCGCTATCCATACTATGATAGAGCAAATCACAATTTAGCTTTTGACAGAATGTTAGAGACCTTATCTCAAGCTAAAGAAGGTGATGTTGTGTTAATGCACGCTTGCTGCCACAACCCAACCGGTATTGATCCTACCCCTGAGCAGTGGGAAACTATTGCTAAGTTCTTAGCTGAGAAGAAGTTAATTCCATTTATCGACTTTGCTTACCAAGGTTTTGGTTCTGGTATTGAGGAAGATGCTTTTGGTGTTCGTACTATTGCTAAGTACAATCCAGAGATGTTAATTGCAAGCTCATTCTCAAAGAACTTTGGCTTATACAATGAGCGTGTTGGTGTATTAACTGTTGTTTCAGAGAATACTGAAGTTGCAGCTAAAGTTTTATCTCAGGTTAAGATTTCAGTTCGTACAGCTATTTCAAACCCACCTGCTCACGGTGAGAAAGTGGTTACCACCATTCTTTCAGACAGCAAGTTACGTGCTCAATGGGAAGGTGAGTTAAAGTCAATGCGTGATCGTATTCACCAGATGCGTTCATTATTGTCAGAGAAATTAAAGGCAGCTGGTGCAGGTGACTTTGATTTCATCAATGAGCAAAATGGCATGTTCTCTTTCTCTGGTTTAGATAAAGAGCAAGTTGAAGCTTTACGTAAAGAGTTTGGTCTATATATCGTAGGCTCAGGCCGTATCTGTGTAGCTGGTATCAATACTAACAATATTGATAAAGTTGTAGCTGCTATTACTGCTGTAGCAAAACGCAAATAGCTAAAACTTTTGTAAAAAAGGCTTCACATTTGTGAAGCCTTTTTTGCATGCGCAAAGCAAAAGTTAAACAAAGATTAGTGTAAGTAAATTTGCAATAAATAAATTCATGTGTATTTAACTTACCCCCTGAAATTTGTATAATTTGAATATCATTATGCGAAAGTCAAAGGTGTTGATATGAATTTGCATCTTATAAAGTATAAATTTATCGCTTTAAAAGCACTAATTGCCGTAGTTGTTTTATATGTGTTGTATGTCTTTACCGTAGGTATGGTAACTTCAACCTGTCCTAATTCTTATGAAGCTCCGACTTTAGATGATACTGCAACTGATCAAAACAAAGCTGCCATCCTTGCCGATGCAACAACTTTTGCACTTGAAAATCAGCTTGATTCTTTTATGGGCTGGATCCCCAATGATTTATTATTTGTGCCTAAGATTTTAGATAATATCCGTTGTTATCAAAACGGTATTATCTATGCGACTAGACCAGCATCAGACATCGTAGCAAAAACAGCTTCTCGCTATGGCAAAAACGATACTCTTGATCCAAGATTAGTAGATGCTACCTCAAGATACTTTGTGTACTCTGGTGATGTTTGGGGCTTTTGGTTTATATATGATGCTGAAAGCAAATATAAAGCTGGTATTGCTAACTGGAAATCTTGGGCAAATTCTGTAGACTCCGGTGCTAAAAATGCAGGCATTTACAATGTTAAATCTGACGATGTTTATGCAATATTAAAATATTGCAATCAAATGCTTGAGTATGCCTTAGGCAACTTAAATGATGAGAACATCTCCCATTTTGATGCTGACAATAATGTATATTTTGCAAAAGGTATTGCAGCTGTAGTTGAGAATGTATTACACGGCTTACTAGCTGTGGATTCTTCAGTGGTAGAGCGTGGTGGTCAGGAGAATGTTACTGCTGCCATAAATCGCTTACAGTACATTAGAGAATTTAATCCAATGTATGTAGTGGCAGGTGGTAATGTAGTAGGTGATGCTATGCTCCCTAACCATGTAGCCGCAATTGCTCGTCATATTGATGTTGCAAGTAATCGTATTAGCGATATTATGCAATCCATGGAAAAATAGTATTCCATGCTAAAAGGCCTATTTAACTATTTTGAAAGCTTAGTTGTACCATTTGAAAACGGTCAAAAAGGCTTGATCCCTAAAAGTTTAATAGGCTTTGTTTCTTATTTCTCCCACGGACTTACTAAATATTTTATTGCGGTAAGTTTTCTAAATTCACTAATTGCTATAGGTGAAGCACTTTTCTTTGTAAGTTTAGGTTGTATCGTAGATTGGACTTCTCAAAGTTCCCCTCATGTATTTTTGCAACTTTACTCTAAAGAATTGCTCTTGATGTTGCTTTGTGCTGGTGTAGTCCTACCAACAGCTTCTGTACTGCATTCACTTTTAATTCATCAAACCTTATCTAGCAATTACTCCATGCTGATAAGATGGCAATTACACACATATTTACTTTCTCAGTCAGTATCGTTTTTTAATGACACTTTAGCAGGTGCTTTAGCTAATAAAGTTATGCAGACTTCTTTAGCTTTAAGAACTGCAGTCATGAAACTTATTGATGTTGCAGTACATCTTATTGTGTATATCACCACCATGGTGATTATGCTGTGTAGTGCTAATTTATCCTTGTGCTTGCCACTTATCATTTGGCTTGTTTTCTATATCTTATCTTTATTTACTTTTATTCCTCGTTTGAGAAAAGCCTCAAAAGAGCAAGCAAATGAAAGATCGCTTGTGGTAGGTAAGATAGTTGATAGCTACACTAATATCTCTACAGTAAAAATCTTTGGTGGTAAGGGTAAAGAAAAGCAATTTGCTAAAGAGTCCATGGAAGACTTTAGACAGTCTGAATTTAAAGCCCTTAGAATATTAACTTTATTTGATGTAAGTGTGCAGATCATGAACTACACCTTACTTATCACCCTAGTTATGATGTCTTTATGGCTTTGGGCAAATTATCTTGTAACCCCTGGTGCAATAGCAATAGCCATTGCTATTGCTATTCGCATGATCAATATGTCTCGTTGGATCATGTGGGAAGTAGGTGCAGTATTTGAAAATATCGGTATTGTTTATGACGGTATTAACTCTGTTGTAAAACCTATTAGCGTGCAAGATCCTAAAGATAGTCTAAATGTATGCAAATTTGACAGAGAAATTAAATTTGAACACGTAAAGTTCTCTTATCTTGAAGGGAAAAATGTCTTTGAGGATTTAGACTTTACCATCCATAAAGGCGAAAAGGTTGGCATTGTAGGAACCTCTGGTGCTGGTAAAACCACCCTTATCAATCTGCTGTTACGTTTTTACGATGTTAAAAGTGGCAAGATAACCATTGATGGTAATGATATCAGACAATTTAAACAGGATGATTTAAGGGAATTATTCTCTGTAGTAAATCAAGAACCATCCTTGCTACACCGCTCTATAAAACAGAATATTGGCTATGGATTAGAAAATGATCCTGATGAAGAAGAGCTTAAAAAAGTAGCTAAACAAACTGATTCTTTATCCTTTATTGAAAGCTTATCAGACTATAGAGGCGGTAACGGCTTTACCTCCACAGTAGGCGATAGAGGAGTTAAACTCTCAGGTGGTCAAAAACAAAAGATTGCTTTAGCAAGAGTAATCTTACGTAATGCGCCAATTCTAATCTTAGATGAAGCTACTAGTGCGCTAGACTCTCAAAGTGAAAGAATAATTCAAGATAACTTAGAGCAAGTAATGCAAGGTAGGACCGTAATTGCTATTGCTCATCGTCTATCTACATTAGTTAAGATGGATAGGATCTTAGTATTATCTCAAGGTAAGATAGTAGATCAAGGCTCTCACAAAGAGCTTCTATCCCACGAGGGTATTTATAAAAATCTTTGGAATATCCAAACTGATGGCTTTATTAAAGACTAACCTACAAAAAAATCCTCCAAAAATTTGCAATTTTGAAAATCTGTCCTAAACTTAAAATTGCACTCACAAGAGAGCAGAATAAAAATCGCTTATATAAGCGATTGTCTTAAGTGGTGTTAAAAAAAGTTAAAAAAACTTTAAAAAATTATTTGACATAGATTAAAAAATCATTAAAATGTGTCTCCGTTGTCACGCAAGACAACGAAAATAAACCAAGCGTTTAAAAAGTTCTTTAAAAATCAGTACGGACAATCTGTGTGGGCCCTTGAAGAAAGGGTTTAGAAACAAAAGACGTTGAGAATACTAG
>JAEWPL010000088.1 GCA_023460615.1 Pseudomonadota bacterium
TTCGTCAATTAGAAGTACTAAGTTATTTTTTTCTAATACGTCGCAAATACTATTAAATTTTTCACTTGGAATGTTATCTGGATCTCTTATAAGTTCAACATTGTTTTCATGAATAAAAACATCTAAAGCATTGTTAAAGGCTTTTAAAAAGGCTTCAAGACTACTAGTTGCCATGGATGAAAAATCTAAATGTAAAACTTTATAAGTGTTTTGATCTTTCCAAAGATTTTCAATTTTTAAGCCATTAAAAAGATCTAGTCTTTGTTTAAATAGATACTCAAAGGTTGACACAAGAAGGCTCTTTCCAAACCTGCGAGGTCTTGATAAAAAGATTGGTTGACTATTGTTGATAGCAAGAGAATAGATAAGATCTGTTTTATCAACATATATTCTTCCTTCTGTAATTAACTTTTCAAAGTCTTTTACAGCATTAGGCAATCTCGATAGATCCATTGCTATACCTTTTTTCTAAACTTGATTAAGTCAGTATCTAAAATTTAAAAACTTTATAAATCGTTGTGTTAAATAAAAAGTATGATAAAGAGAAGACTTTATTTCTTTACCAAATTTACCTGCTACAACGTTTTCTATCTTATATTGTCGATGTTATCGAGACTTTTTGCAAGTTTATGATTAAAGATGTATTAAGATTGTGGCTTTTTAATTAATACAGGTTCTTATTAAGAATTTGGTATAAGAAAGGTTAAAGCAGAAATTTTGGACAAATTAAACTGTCAGACCGCGTGTAATAATCTAAATATAAGAAAGCCTTTGATTTAAGGCTTTCTTATGATGCAGCTTATTGTTGCTGCTCTTGGTTGTTTTGTTGTTGTGCTTGTTCAGCTAGAGCATTGTTGTAAGCTTTCTTGTTCATGAAGAACAAAATGATAAATCCAATAGGAGCAATAAGTATAGCAAAACAGTAAATAATGAGGCTCATAAACATTTTGCAAATTAACATACCAATGACATTTTGGAATAAAATCACAGAATGTCCCATTATAAACTCAACCACAGCTTCATAAGCAAAACGAGCAAAAGGATATAGGATCCAAGAAATAGCGTAGATAATAATGTTAGGAAGTACATCTGGTATTGAGACATCTTTGTTTGCGACTATTAATAAGTAATAGATCAATGCTGGGATCCAAGCGATAAGAATGAAGTGTCTCCAGTAGTAACTTGGAAGTAATCCTTTTAGAGCAAAGAATTTTATTTGCTGAAAAAATGACATTTATTTTCTCCTGTGTTTTTTAAGATAACTAATAAGTATATTAATCTACTTATTTAACATGCCTAACATAAAAAAAAACGCGAGTTGTAAAGAGAAAATTTGAGTTTTTGTAAGGTGGGATGCGCTTTGCAACTATATTTCACAAGGATCTTGACACAAAAAAGGCTCGATTGCTCGAGCCTTACACAAGGTTGTTGAATCTTTTTTATAGAGCCCAGCCTAACTCAACGCTCCAGAATGCAGAGTAGATTGCAGCTACAATTAAAAGAATTGCATAGCTTGCAATGGCAAAGCCTTGAGAGGTCTTGAAGGTTGCAGCGGTTGTAACAATTGCCTTCTCGTCGTCATCATTCTCATTTGAAGATAGTGATACGAATACGATGATAGCGGTGGTTAAGATCCAGTTATAGAACATTTGATTTAAGAATGGCATGTTCAATGGTAGGAACTTTAATAAGAAAGCAATTACGATTGAGGCTAACACACCAACGATAGCACCCTTTGAGTTGGTCTTCTTGAAGAATAAACCACATAGGAATACTGATAAGATACCAGGTGATACTACACCAGTGTACTCTTGGATGAATTGGAAAGCCTGACCTAGAGTTGATAATAGTGGGGCAATAAAGATTGCAATAACTAGCGCAATAATTGCAGTGATACGACCAACAGTTACTAAAACTAAATCAGATGCCTTCTTATTTACATACTCTTTGTAAATATCCATTGTGAAGATGGTAGCTGTTGAATTTAGCATTGATGCAAGTGAAGATACAATAGCTGCTGCTAGAGCTGCGAATACTACGCCTTTGATACCAACAGGTAATAACTGTGCTACCCAAGGATAAGCCTTATCAGGAGTTTGCTCTGATGGAATGTTGTTTAAAACCATTGAGCCAAATTGCTCTTGTAATGATTGTAATAAAACAGGATCGTATTGAGTAATATAGAAAGCTGCGATACCTGGAATTACTACAATTAAAGGAATGATTAGCTTTAAGAAACCAGCAAATACTAAGCCTGTTTGAGCATCTTTAACTGATTTTGCTGCAAAGGTACGTTGAATAACGTATTGATTGAAAGACCAGTAGTAAAGGTTAGTAACCCATAGACCACCGATTAAAACAGCAATACCTGGTAAGTCTTTGTAGTGAGCATTGTCAACTGATAAAATCATTTCAAAATGATCTGGCACTTTATCAATTAGAGTACCTAAACCTGCAAAGGCACCTTCACCACCGCTAATCCAGTTTAAAGCTACGTATGAGGTTGCAAAGCCACCAAATACTAACACAGCAACTTGGAGCACATCAGTCCATACTACAGCTGATAGACCACCATAAAC
>JAEWPL010000089.1 GCA_023460615.1 Pseudomonadota bacterium
GAGCCTTTCCAATATAGTTTTAAAGGAATTAAGGTATAACCTTGTCTTTGAACTACACCAGTTAATTTATCAATTTCTTTTCTTGATAAAAGTAATTTTCTAGTTCTTGTAGGATCGCTTACTACAAAGGCACAACTAGTTTTCAAAGGATTGATAATAGATCCTAATAAAATAATCTCGCCACCTTTGATAGTTACATAGCCTTCAGAAATATTAGCTTTACCAGCACGCAAAGCTTTTACTTCCCAGCCTTGAAGAGATAGACCTGCTTCATATCTATCTTCAATAAAATATTCAAAATTTGCTTTACGATTTACAGCTATAACATTACTTAACTGTTTTTCTTTTTTAGCCACTTTTATCGTACCTAGATCAAAATTATTAATTGATTTTACGAATTTTACCTAAAATTATATACAAACATCAAATTATAGATAAAAAAATCCGACTGTTTACCGATATTTAAAACAGATTGTTATAAACTAGAAAATCGATACTATACTTAAAATATTACAATGATTGTGGCTAATTTGTGCCTTTGTGATAATGCATAATGAGAGATTGGTATGTCTGACACAAAAATTAAGTTAACTGGCGAAACTATAAATAATAAAAGCGTTTCTGCTTATAAATCCGCACCTTTTTTCAAGTCTCTTGTTACCTTGCGCTTTGGTGACATTTCCATCGTACAAAGAATTTTTGCTTCTTTTATCATCACTATTTTAGTGTTTGCTATAGGTGGCTTATTTGTTTTATCTCAGGCAAATGAGCTTTTAGAAATTGTAAAAGCAAATAACAATCAAACTAATGCTATTGTTTACTCTATTTACGTTATTCTAGCTATCTCTATTATTATCCCTACTGTGCTATCTGTGCTTCTTGCAAAATCTATTAACAGTGAAGTAAAGCACGTATGGAAATCTTTACAGAAATTATCTAATGGTGACTTTAGACGTCACGAGAAAGCAACTCATCGTAAAAATGAGATTGGTAGTATTGATGCTTTAGTAGATGTTGTAGCTCAGTCTATGGAGCAAACTATTGAAAAGCTAAACTCTGATTTTAAGAAGATGGTATCAATGGTGTACTCTAATTCAAATATGTTAGATTCGACTGCCGATGCTATCGCCACTCAGAGAACTAAAGCTCAATCTGTCGCTATGGCTACCTCTAATATGGAGCAATCCATTGAAAAAGTAACAGAATTTGCAAAGTCTACTCTATCTGAGGTTCAAACTGCAGAAAAAGCCTCCGATACCTGCCGTTGCACTATGCAAGATAACATTACCACCACCCATTCTCTATCAGATAAATTACGTGATACCTCTGTGGCTATTTCAAAGATCAATGAAATGGGTGAACAGATTAACTCTATTGTTAAAACCATTGCTGCAATTGCTGATCAAACAAATTTACTTGCTTTAAACGCTACGATTGAAGCAGCCCGCTCAGGCGAGCACGGTAAAGGTTTTGCCGTGGTGGCAAGTGAAGTTCGTGATTTGGCAACTAAGACTGCCGTGTCTACAAAAGAAGTATCAGACACTATCGCTAGACTTTCAGATGCAGTGCAAATGTGTGTTAATGTGGTAGCTTCTTGTGAGGAGGAGATGAACAACTCTGTACATCAAAGCTCTAAAGCTAACTCTGCTATCGAGGAGATTATGGGCATTATCGCTACAATCACCGATATGTCAGAGCAAATTGTACAATCCTGTCAGCAACAGACAGATATTGCAACCGATGTAAACCACTCTATTACTAATATCAACTCTATCACTGAAGAGTGTTTTGATCACATCACCGATTCTAAGCAACAAGTTCATGAGATTAGAGTTTTAGCTCAAAACCAGGTAGAAAACTTATCTACCTTTAAAACAAATAATCATCAGTAAATAATCTCTTTTTAGAAGGCTACTTTTTGGTAGCCTTTTTTCATTGTTGGCACGAATTTTTCATATCCAAGGTATAACGGCAAAAAGTTGTCACTACAACTTACCTTGGAGAGAAAAATGGCCCTTTATTTAAATACTAATTTGTCAGCGCTTCAGGCTAAACGCTCTGTAAACAGCGCTACCACCAAGCTTGATAAAGCGTATGAGAATCTGTCTACTGGTTTAAAAATTAACAGTGCTAAAGATGATCCTGCTGGTGTACAAACCTCTGATAGATTAACAGTACAGTTAAATTCCTTAAATCAAACTAACCGTAATGCTCAAAATGCGATTGCTTATGCCCAAACGGCTGAAGGCGCTATGGAAGAAATTACTACCATGCTACAGCGTATTCGTACTTTGGCAATTCAATCTGCTAACGGCACTAACTCTGAAGATAACCGTCAAGCTATTCAAGATGAGGTGGATGAGCTTAACAAGGAAATCGTTAGAATTGCTCGTGATACAACCTTTGGTGGCCAAGACTTATTAAGTGGCAATGCTTCAATTGCAAGATTCCAGATAAGTCCAGATCCTGGCTCTTTAATTAAGATTGATTTATCTTCAGGTTTTGATACTGACTCTATTGCAAAACTAGCTGAAAGAATTTGTGGATCTTCAAAATTTGAACTTCCAGTAGGCCATAACCTAACTGTAAGTGAATTCCAGTTTCAGGATATCTTCCACTACGATGTAAATGGTAAAGGTATTGATGTAAGTACTATGTCCGCAGCTGAAATTGTACTTGCTGGTATCGATTACTTAATTACTGCTGTAGATGCAAAGAGATCAGAACTTGGTGCAGTTCAAAACCGTCTAGAATCAACCATTCGTAACCAAGAAAACATTTATGAGAATGTATCTGATTCTAGATCTCAAATTCGTGATGCTGATTATGCAGAGGAAGTATCTAATATGACTGCAGCTCAAATTCTTCAGCAAGGCTCAGTCACAATTTTGACTCAAGCAAATTCTAAACCTCAAATTGCACTACAGATGTTGCAAGAAAGTTAAACTAAACTCCTTCCATTTTTCTCTAAGTCAAAAGCCATCATATGCGATGGCTTTTGATATTTATGCTCATAGTCTTAGGATTTTTACCGTTTCATGATACAATCATGTTGTCATTTACATGAGGATATTTATGGCACAGTTCATTTATACCATGAATAGGGTTGGAAAGATTGTTCCCCCTAAACGTCAAATTTTAAAAGATATATCTTTATCCTTTTTCCCTGGTGCAAAAATTGGTGTACTAGGTTTAAATGGTGCAGGTAAATCTACTCTTATCAAGATCATGGCAGGTGTTGATCAGGATTATGAGGGTGAAGCAAGACCTCAACCTGGCATCAAAATAGGTTATTTACCTCAAGAGCCTGTTTTAGATCCTGAGAAGTCTGTAAAAGAAGTTATCGAAGAGTCTTTTGCTGAGGTTAATGCAGCTTTAAAGAGACTAGATGAAGTATACGCAGAATATGCAGACGAAAACGCTGATTTTGATGCTTTAGCTAAAGAGCAAGCAAAACTTGAGGCTATCATTCAAGCTCATGATGGTCACAATATCGAAGTTCAAATTGATAAAGCAGCCGATGCTTTAAGACTACCTCCTGCTGAC
This sequence comes from Pseudomonadota bacterium, assembly GCA_023460615.1. Taxonomy (GTDB): domain Bacteria; phylum Pseudomonadota; class Gammaproteobacteria; order Enterobacterales; family Succinivibrionaceae; genus Succinivibrio. Next base: position 3,547 of record JAEWPL010000089.1, read on the forward strand.
AGAAAGATTAAGGTTCTATCAGGTGGTGAAAGACGTCGTGTTGCACTTTGCAGACTTTTATTAGAAAAGCCTGATATGCTTTTACTAGACGAGCCTACTAACCACTTAGATGCTGAATCTATTGATTGGCTTGAGCAATTCTTACATCAATATCCAGGTACTGTAGTTGCAGTAACCCACGATAGATACTTCTTAGACAATGTAGCAGGTTGGATCTTAGAGCTTGACCGTGGTGAGGGTATTCCTTGGGAAGGTAACTACTCTTCTTGGCTTGATCAAAAAGATAAGCGTCTACAAATAGAAGAAAGCGCAGAATCAGCTCGTCGCCGTTCTATTGAACGCGAACTTGAGTGGGTTCGCCAAGGTGCTAAGGGTCGTCATGCTAAGTCTAAAGCCCGTTTAGCTCGTTTTGAGGAATTGTCCTCTGTTGAATATCAAACTCGTAACGAAACTAACGAGCTTTATATTCCACCAGGGCCTCGCTTAGGTGAGACCGTACTTGAGGTTAATAACCTTAAGAAAGCATACGACGGACAAGTTTTAATTGATGATCTATCCTTTAGCATTCCAAAGGGTGCTATTGTAGGTATCATCGGTCCAAACGGTGCTGGTAAGTCTACTCTATTTAGAATGATCACCGGTATTGAGCAACCTGATGCAGGTACAATCAAGTTAGGTGAGACTGTAATTACTGCTTATGTTGAGCAGTTTAGAGATCAAATGAAGAACGAGAACACCGTTTATGAGGAGATCTCTCAAGGTCAAGATATCTTACGTGTAGGCTCTTATGAGATCCCATCTCGTGCTTACATCGGTAGATTTAACTTCCGTGGTACCGATCAGCAAAAACGTGTAGGTGATTTATCAGGTGGTGAGCGTGGTAGATTACAGTTAGCTAAGCTATTACAAGTAGGTGGTAACTTCTTACTACTTGACGAGCCTACTAACGATTTAGACGTTGAAACCTTACGTGCACTTGAAAATGCTCTTTTGGAGTTCCCAGGTGCTGCTATGGTTATTTCCCATGACCGTTGGTTCCTAGATAGAATCGCGACCCACATCCTAGACTATGGTGATGAAGGTAAAGTAAGATTCTTTGAAGGTAACTATACTGAGTATGAAGCTTGGAAGAAAGCTAACTTAGGTGAAGAAGCTCAGCCTCATCGCTTAAAGTTCAAGAAAGTTACTAAGTAGTTATTAAAAGCCACTTTAAAAAGTGGCTTTTAAATTTCTAACAAACAAAAATCTCAAACACTAAAGTAAAAAGACCTCAAACAGTAAAGTAAAAATGTCACAAACAGTAAAACAAGGCTAGAAAATTAAGCTACAAAGCCTTTTATATCCTGTTTTGTGGATACTTATACAAACTAAAACTTAGTAAATGAAAAAGCGTTTAAATTTATGCAATCTCAAGCTTTACCTAATGCTTTAAAATCCTCAAATCAAGTAAGTATAAAGAGCTTATTTTTGTCACCAATGCAAGTTGAAGATTTTAGTTCCATGTCAATTGAACAGCTATCCTTTATGATTTGTTGTGGCGGTTTTACGCAAGCTTTAAATTCAGATAAGACTAATGCTCTAGAGACTGTAAAAGACTATGTTGACACTTTAATTTATAGCAGAGTTTTAAAAGCTGATGAATATAAAAGAGATCCTATAAAAGTATTTCAATTACTAAAAGCCTTAGCAAAAGCTATTGCCACAGAAGCTAAAATTCCAACTTTGCAAGCAAGCATAAAAAGTAATGATCATTCTTCTATCTCAAAGCCTACTATTATAAATTACCTTAAACTATTTATACTTCATGGAATAATTGATGAGCTTGATGCTTGGAAACCAAATTTAAGTACTAAAGCAATAGTTAGAAAATCTAGTATTAAATACTTTTGTGATCCTGCAATTGCGGTTGCAATTCTTGAATTGTCAAAAGAAAAGCTAATATATGATATTCCTACTATGGAAAAACTCTTTAAAAATTTATGTATAAGTAAGTTGAGAGCCTACACAGCTATGCTTTGTGGCAAGATTTTACATTACAAAGATAGCGATAATTTAAAGTGTGATGCTGTAATTACACTTGAAGAAGGAAGCTTTGGTTTGATTGAAATTAAGTTAGGTGGGGATAAAAGCATCGAAGAAGGCGCAAAGGCTTTAAACAAACTTGAGCAGAAACTAGATTTAACTATGATGAAAAAGCCTGCCTTTAAAATGGTGTTAGCAGGTATTACACCGTATGCTTACAGAAGATTAGATGGCGTATATGTGGTACCGATAAGTACTTTGTGTCCTTAAAAGATTAAGCTTTATAGTTAAGTAGACTCTCCTAAAAAACGTAGGAGAGTCTTTTAGATAGATTTAATAACGCCTTGTTAAATGTTTGAAAAGGTAATGAGCTAAAGGTTTTGCACTGGTCTTAGTAATCGCAAAGCCTGCCTTTTGAGCAGTTCTTAAAGCTTTGATATTATCAAAATCAGCTAAAGTTGAGATACCATCAAGATAGCCCTCATCATAGCACTGTGAGGAATATTGTCTTAACTTAACACCAATACCCTTGTCTTGATATTGATATCTTACACCTACATATATCTCATGGATCACTTTTAAATCTTTTTCAACTGGCTGAAACATGAATAAGTCATAAGCAATTAGGTTGTCATTTTCATCAACCACAACACTTACAAGCTCTTTCATTCTAAAGCGGTATAACCACACTAAAAATGGATATAAAGGCTGTCTAAATAACTCTAAATGCAAGTTCTGAATAGCCTTTAAGTATTTTGGTTCACCACGTTTGAAGGTTAGGCCATTCTCTGTAAAAGAGTAATCATTGCGAATGTCCTTTGACCGTTTAACGTTGTAACTGAACACTTTAAACTTGTCATAACGCTCTGAAAGATTGTGCATAAATTGCATGATCTACTCCTTTTGCTACCTATTGATGCAGAATATGGTTTACACTTGCATTTAACTGCCATACCTTTATTATAGTGTAAGTTATCCTTTTTTGTTATGAGGCTATTTATGAAGTTTATTAAAGGCGCTCTTATCGCTCTCTCAATTTTAGGTACTATGTCACAAGCTTTTGCTTCTGAGGATAAGATCCTTCGTGTAGCAACTGAGCCTTCTTTTGCTCCCTTTGAGTTTATGGATCAACAAACCTCAAAGCTAGTAGGTTTTGATGTAGATATTATCAACGCTGTAGCTGAGGTAATTGGTTATAAGACCGATATTGCAAGCATGCCTTTTGATGGTCAAATTCCTGCTGTAATTACCCATCAAATCGATGTAGCTATCTCAGGCTTTACCATCACTCCTGAAAGAGCAAAAATCGTAAACTTTACAGAGCCTTATTACGATGCAGGTTTAGGTGCCCTAATCGACAATAAGTACAAAGACAAAATTAAGTCTTTAGCTGATCTTGAAGGTCAATCAATCTGCGCTCAAATCGGTACTTCTGGTGCTATGTTTGCTCAAAAGATTAAAGGCGCTCAAGTTACTCAATTTAACACTGCAGCAGAATCTTTCATGGAATTAAATAAAGGCTCCTGCGCAGCTGCTGTAAACGATAAGCCAGTTTTAGAGTACTACTTAGCTACTACTAAGAATCCAAACCTATCTTTACTATCAGACCGTTTTACCTTCGAGCAATACGGTATCGTAACAGCTAAAGATAATGAGGAATTAACTGAGAAAATCTCTGAAGGCTTAAAGACCATTAAAGCTAATGGTACTTACGATAAGATTTACCAAAAGTGGTTTGGTAAACAAGAATAGTTTTACTTAACTTTATTAACAAAAACGCCTACTTTAAAGTAGGCGTTTTTGGTTTTACTTGTTAAAGAAATTTCTCATTTCAACAATTGGCTTGTGACCACGAGACTCTAAGAAATCTAACACTTTTGAAGGTGAGGTGTTAATGATCTTTTCATCACTAATATCCGCTTGCTTTAAGATCTCAAGCACTGACTCAAAATTACCAATGTAATAGCAAATGTGAGCATCTGAGCCTAAAGAAATAGTGTTACCTATCTTTTTGGCAAGTTTTGCAATTTCAATGCAATTGTCATGAGAGCCAAAACGAGTGTTAATGTCTGAGGAGGAATTGATTTCAATTGCTACATTGTTCTCTTTAGCACAAACTAAAACTTCCTCATAATCACTTGGGTATCTAGCAGAGCCAGGATGTGAAATCACATCTACTAAACCACTTTGAATAACCTTTTTATAAAGTCTTGTATGCTCTTCAACTGTGGTTGGAATATAGTTTGGGTGAAAACCTGCTAATACAATATCTAAGTTTTTAACCTGCTCGTTTGTAATATCAATACTACCATCACTTACGATATTAGCCTCAGCACCACGTAATACTGCTACCCCTTCACAAATACGAGGTACCACTTTTAAATTGTTAAAGTGCCAAGGATGTGGACCGTCAGAGACCTCTGGACCATGATCGGTGGTGGCAAACATCTTAAGACCAACATTTTTAGCTTCATGCACACATTCAACTAAAGTGCTGTAAGCATGATCACTTGCAATAGTATGAGTATGTAAATCAATAGGATATTTCATAAAGGCTCCTAATCTATAACTGCGACCCAGTGCTCTGTTTTGTAAGCTTCAAAACAAAGTCTTATCTGGTCAATAGTAGTTGTGCCAGTTCTTAAACTCTCAACTGGTATTTTATCAAAATCAAAAAATTCTCTCTTTAAAGTCTCGGTGTTAGGGGTAAATTCGCCAGGACCTTCCTTGCAGATACTAAAGGCTGCAAGAATATGATAAGGCTGTGAGGAGGTATTCCATTTACTCTTATCTAACAGTCCTACAAATTTTACGACATTGACAAGCATTCCAGCTTCTTCACGGACTTCTTTAATGGTGTTAGAACGGATAGACTCTGCTTCATCACACCAGCCACCAGGTAGTGACCATTTACCGTTTACAGCCTCTTGTACTAAAAGGATCTGACCTTTGTCATTAAACACAGCTGCTCGAGTATCTAGTTTTGGGGTGATATAACCTTTCTCAGTACAGATAGCATCCTTTACCTTTTCAGATGGTATCTCTGTCATGGTAGCTACCATGTCCGCTGCAATTTCACGCAATCTTTTAAAACGCTCAATATCAAACTTGTTCTCACAATAAGCAAGACCAATTTGACCTATAGCTTGGATTTCTTTTGCGTACTTATACCATTGATACTCTAAAACACCTTCAGTGAAGACTGCACTGTAGATATCATATGGATTTAAAAAGTAGTGTGCACAAACAATAGATTGTTGAAGTCTTGTGTCCCACACTGCTAAACCAAAGTCCACGCCACAAGCTTTAGCACATTCAAAGTCAGACATAGTATCGCCAATAAAGAGGATCTCCTCTCTTTTAGCACCTGTAAGCTCCATATATTTTAATATAGAGTCAGGATAGGGTTTTGCTCTTTCTACATCAGAGGCACTTATTGCATAGCTAAAATATGGAGCAAGCTCTGTAGGTAGTGGATTAGACACTTTAGCTAAAGTGGGATCTTTTGAGCGCGCTCTTGAGGTAATAATGCCAAGCTTTAAGCCTCTTGAGTGTAATAATTTGATAATACCTTCTACCCCATCAAACATAGTGATGCTGTCTAGGTACTTTTTGACATTCTCTGCCCATTCACTTGATAAAGCATTAAAATCGTCTTGATGAAAATTAAGCTCACGGTTAGTGTCACGGGCTGACGAGCCCATAAAACGAGTTAAAGTCTCAAAGGTTTCTTTTGTATTAGGATCATGAGCCTTTACTACATCTAAAAGTGCCATGGTATAGGCATATTCAGTGTTGTAGATGGTGCCATCTAAGTCAAATAGGATGTGCTGATAATTTTTTTTCATGTTTTATACGTGCTCTACTTTGATAACTTGTAAAACGTTTTCTTTTACTACAAAAGATATCACCATTTCATAAAGACGAGCTTGATAAATTTTAGTGTCTTGCTCTTTTTCTTTGTAGGCAGGACGCGGATCTTGACGTAAAGATTGCTCGATAGCTAAAAACTCATTGTTCCCAAGTTTTAACAGTTGTTCTTTAGTATCGTCTTTGTAATCAACTAAAAGCATTTTAGGTGGCTCTTTAGCAAAACCACCAACCGCATCTTTAACACTATCTACAAAAGGAATGTAAGGCTTAATATCTACAATAGGTGTACCATCGACTAAGTCAGCACCTATAACCTCTAAACTTACTTTGCCCTTTTGTTTAATAATTCTGTTTAGCTTTACAATTGATAAACCAATTCTATTTGGTCTAAAAGGTGAACGGGTTGCAAACACTCCTACCGATTGATTACCACCAAGTCTTGGAGGTCTTACTTTAGGTCTAAAGCTTTGATAATCAACTTTATCAAAGATAAAGAGTACATGCAGGTGAGAAAAACCTTCTAAGCCTATAAAAGCTAATTCGTCATTAAAGGGTGGGTAAAATTCTATGGTAGATAGAGCATTAGGTGCCAAGCCTGGTTGTCTTGGCACTGCAAATTTCTCTTTGTAAGGAGATTTAATATAGCCTATTGGCTCAATTTGAAAAGACTTACTTAAGTTTTGATTCATCAATTATGAAAGCATCAGCATAACAAGTTACAGATACTTGGCAGGCAGGTGTGTTTTCAAGACGTACACACTTACCAAACTTAATGGCATTAGCACCTAAATCTACAGCCTTTTTACGAGCTTCAGTTCTAGCATCTGCTTCATTAGCTTGTGCATCAGTATCTTTAATTTTGCAAGATAAGCCACTTACGATACCTAAAGATTTATTTGGTACAGTAGCTAAATCATCTTCATCAACTTCTGTTACGTAGGATGGCTTAAAGTATTCTTTGAAATTTTGAGGATCAAGATTAGTTTTAAACTCAAAATTTGAGCAAGAGGTTAAAACTAAAGCTGCTAATAATACAGTTAAATATTTCATATTTTAAATCCAAAAAGGCAGTATAACCTGCCTTTTAAGTTCTTACTTAGAGCTAAAGTGCTCAATTGCTTTTTGGATACGGTCAAAGGTTCTTTGTTGACCTACTAGCATCATAGTATCGCCAATGCCTGGTGACATAGCACTGCCAGTAATAGCAATACGTAGTGGCTGACCTACTTTACCCATGCCAACTTCTTTAGCTTTAGCTACATTCTCTAAAGCTTCATCAATAGACTTAGCATCCCATGAGCCTAAAGCTTTTAGAGCCTCTAGGGAAGCTTGTAAAATCTCTACAGAGCCTTCTTTAATCCACTTTTTAACACCAGCTGGATCATACTCTGTAATATCCTGATAATAGCAAGCTGCCTTTTGAGCCATTTCCTTTAAGGTATGAGTTCTCTCGCAGTAATTGCGTACTACATCTTCAGCCTTAGGACCCTTTGATAGATCGGTAATACCAATCTTGCCAAGATGCCACTCTAACTCTTTAGCAACCTCAGAAGCAGGAAGAGTCTTCATATAGTGAGCATTTAACCAATCTAATTTCTTAGTGTTAAAGCCTGAAGCTGACTTGGTGATAGCATCTAAAGTAAAGAGCTTAATCATCTCATCTCTTGTAAAGATTTCTTGATCACCATGAGACCAACCTAGACGTACTAAGTAGTTTACTAAAGCCTCTGGTAAATAACCGTCTTCACGGTATTGCATTACAGATACAGCACCATGACGTTTTGATAACTTAGCACCGTCGTCACCTAAAATCATAGCTAAGTGACAGAATACAGGTACAGGTGCACCTAAAGCTTTGTATAGGTTAATTTGTCTTGGTGTATTGTTAACATGATCATCACCACGGATAACGTGAGTAATGCCCATATCCCAATCGTCTACAACTACGCAGAAGTTATAGGTTGGAGTACCATCAGAACGCTGAATAATAAAGTCGTCTAATTCGCTGTTCTTAAACTCGATATGACCTTTTACCATATCATCAAAAGCTACCACACCATCATCTGGATTGCGGAAACGAATTACATATGGCTCATCAGGTGAGTGCTCTGTGTGATCCTCACGGCAGTGACCGTCATAACGAGGCTTTAGACCAGCCTTCATTTGCTCGTCACGCATCTTCTCTAATCTTTCTTTAGAGCAGTAGCACTTGTAAGCTTTGCCTTCAGCTAAAAGCTTATTGATAACTTCAGTATATCTATCAAAACGCTTAGTTTGATAATAAGGACCTTCATCCCACTTTAAATCAATCCACTTCATAGAATCAATAATGGCATCAATAGCCTCTTGAGTGGAACGTTCTCTATCAGTGTCCTCAATACGTAAAACAAATTGACCATTGCAATGTCTTGCATATAGCCAGGAGAATAATGCTGTACGTGCACCGCCTACGTGTAAAAAGCCGGTAGGTGAAGGGGCAAATCTTGTTTTAACTGTCATGATATACCTAAAGAGTTTTGACAAATGATGTTAATCTTGCTTAAAACTAAGCAACAAACCAAAAAAAGTTGCCTTATTTTACCACTGAAAGCACATTTTTACATCTTAGAATTTTGTCTTTACGAGATTAAATTTGAGGCAACATAGCATTTATTCTTCAGCATTCTTTGTATAATGAATAAGTATCCATAGCTACTTTAAGGTGACAGCTTTGAACAATAATCATCTGAATCTAATTTTAGAGGGCACCGTTGCTAATAAGGGCATTGCCTTTGGTAAGATTGCCTTTATCAAGCGCACGAATGCTGGTTTACAAAAAGAGCATGTAGAAGATACTCAAAAAGAGTGTGACCGTTTTGAAAAAGCAAGATTACACGCTATTTCTCAATTAGCCACTCTCTATGAAGCTTCTATCGAGAAATTAGGTGAACAAAATGCTGTAGTGTTCCAAATTCACCAAATGATGCTCGATGATCCTGATTATGTCTCCTCTATCAATAAGTTAATTACCGATGAGCACGCTAACGCTGAATATGCCGTCACTGTTGTAGCTCATAAATTTGAAAAGCAATTTTTGCAAATGGATAACGATTACATGAAAGGTCGTGCTGCCGATGTAATCGATATTTCAAGACGTGTAAAAGAAATTCTCATGATGCACGCTGGTAAATTGCAACACCACGGCATCGACTATAAAAATGATGGTCCTGTCATTATTGCAGCTGACGATTTAGTCCCATCAGAAACTGTTCAGCTTGATCAAACTTCCGTAACAGCTATTGTTACCACAGAAGGATCTGATAGATCACATACTGCCATCTTTGCAAGAACCATGGGCCTACCTACCATAGTTGCAGTAGGTAAGAACTTTACCTCAAAATACGAAGGTCTTTTTGCCATCGTAGATGGTAACTCAGGCAAGATCTACATCGATCCTGATGAAGGCACCATAACTCGTTTTAAAGAGATTAAAAAAACTGACGATTCTCAAAAATCTCACTTAGAAGAGTTCCGTGGCAAAATCACAGTTACAAGATCAGGTCGAAAAATAAATCTTTACGCAAACTCAGGCTCTTTAGCTGATATTGATCTTATCAAAGCCTCTGATGCTGAAGGTATTGGACTTTTCAGAAGTGAATATATCTTTATGCAAGCTCATGATTATCCAACTGAGGATTATCAATTAGACATTTATAAAAATGTACTAGAGCAAATGGAAGGTAAAAAAGTAATTATCCGCACCCTTGATATTGGTGCTGATAAAACAGCTGAATACTTTATGCTAAAACCTGAAGATAACCCAGCTATGGGTGTGCGTGCTATTAGATTATGTCTTCAGAATAAAGCTATTTTTAAAACTCAGTTAAGAGCTTTATACAGAGCCTCTGTCTATGGTAACTTATCTATCATGGTGCCACTTATCACCTCTGTAGAAGAAGTTTTAGAAACTAAAAAAATTATTCAGGAGGTTAAAACTGAGCTTAAACAGCAAAATCTAGCGTTTAATGACAATGTTGAATTTGGCATCATGATTGAAACTCCTGCAGCTGCTTTAATTTCTGATGAATTAGCAAAAGTCGTGGATTTCTTTAGTATTGGTACTAATGATTTAACTCAATTTACTTTAGCTGCTGATAGGCAAAACGCAGATTTAACCAAATACTTAAACCCATATCACCATGCAGTGGTTAGGTTGATTGAAATGACTATTCAAAATGCTCACGCTTGTGGCATTTGGGTAGGCATTTGCGGAGAGCTAGCCTCCGATGAAAAATTCTTAGGTAAACTAATTCAACTGCAAGTAGATGAAATGAGCGTAGTACCATCAAGTGTACTGACATTAAGAGCAAAGATTGCTTCATTAGGTTAAGGAGAAAATTTAATGCCACAATGTATTGTTATTGCAGATGAAATTACAGGCGGTAGCGCTGTAGGCTCTATGCTTGAGAAAAACGGTAACTCCGTTTGCTCTTTGATGAGTGCGCGTGGACTTAAAGATCCTGAAACTGCTAAATACGATTGCTTAGTCTACTCTACTAATTCCCGTAATCTTACAGCTCTTCAAAGTTATCAGTTAGAGTTCTCCTCAGCTAAATTACTAAAATCTGATGAAGTAAAACA
>JAEWPL010000090.1 GCA_023460615.1 Pseudomonadota bacterium
AATGCAAGCAGTTATACGCTTATCAGAAAATTCTGCCAGGTTCTATTCCAAATCGTAAAAGAGATTTTTTTCAGTTTATGGTTAAATCAAAGGATCGAACTGACGTTTTTGAAGAAATGAAAGATCAGATGTTTATGATTACTCAAAAAGTCGATTTGTTGATTTTAGATGATGAGATAATCAGTGACGAAATAAAATTATTGGAACGTCATTTCAAACTTGAAAATTTTTTAAGGGCTTCAGCTGATAGAGCTGTTTCTTCAATTACTTCTGTTGGCGTAATTGAAAATGAGGATAAATTGAAGGAATATGTAGCAAGAAATAATAAGAAATATGCAAAAAAAATGATGCAAATTTGCAATTTTCCAGTATCAACAATGAGCAAAGAAGATCTGATGAAAAGTTTAAATACTGTTGAAAGGTGGAAAAATGTGTTTGAAATACATGACTCACAGATATTTCTGAGAAATTATAATGATGTTGAACGGCTTATAGATCTATTTACAGAGCGATATACAAAATCAGAAGTAACTAATCAAGAGTATGACACATCCGTTAAGTCTAAAGTTGCATCTATTAAACAGTGATGTATTGATTTATCTTAATTGATTATTAACATAATGAAATAGAGTTATAAGAATTTTCAAGATAAAAATAGAAGAAAGCTTTTTTTTACCGTTTCTTAACTCATGTTGATAATGAAACGAAAGTTGGATTATGTCTCTAAACACGCTCTACTTCTTTATTTACCCATTAACAAGCTCAAACAAAAAAACTTGTTATTTTTGCAACAAATTGAAATTGTTAGCGATGGTATGTAGCTAATAGCTGATTTTTTATTAGACCATTTGAATTTTCATATTTTGTCACTAAATATTACTTTTATATAAAACGCCTGATAGAATTATCAATTATTAATTTTGTAAACAACAAATTTAAATGATATGAATGATTCTTATGTAGATGTATATGGCTTGCACGGGACAAGTAAAGATATAGCTGAAGATATAGTATGCAGTGGTTTTGATCTTTCAAAAGATGGCTATTATGGCAATGGTGTGTATTTCTATGAAGATAACCCTAAAGGTAAATTGTATGCATGTAATTGGGCTGAAAAAAAGTATGATACAGTCAGTATTGTAAAGGCTAATTTGTATTGTCTTGAATCTCTTTACCTTGATTTGACAAAACCAGAAATTCACTTAAGGGAAGTGATAAATGATTTAAGCAAATGTGGAGACAATGTACCATTTAATTTAGTAGCTAAAAAAGTTCTTAAACTTGTTCTAAGTGATGTTGAGCGTGTGAAAAATACCCGTTTTCAATTAGTAAAAGTCTTGGTTCCAGAAGGATTCCATAATGGTTGGGATTACGGATATGTAGCTAAAGACAATAGGATTATAAAAGATAAAAAAATTTTGGAGCTTTAAATGACTGATGATTTGATAAAAATTACAAGGGACATTGTTAATAAATACAGCATAATGTCAGTTGATGAATTACTCAAGCTACCTGAACCTAAGGGGTATGAGTTTGTAGATGATATTTATGATCAAATTATAGCGTCTCGTAAGTCAGTACAAGAGTCATCAAACATTGTTAGAGTCGATCTTGATGATAATTTAATGTGTAATATCAAAAAGAAAAAGATATGTTCAAAACTAGCTTCATCTACTGTAGATGAGGAGAGTAACTACATTCTCATAAAAGAAGACAATAATGATAATGTATTTTCTTCATCTGAGGAGGATTTTTCATGGGTGGCATAAATGCTAGTTTGCAACTATTAAATTACAAAATTGATGGTATTTCTTTTGAACATTCATCAAGTGTCAATTTTATTCTAAATAATCAATTTGATCCTAAAAAAATTAAAACTAGCGTTTCTTTAAGAGTTCCTCAGAAGCTAAAGAATACAGATAACTACATTTGTGGTTTAACTATGATTGTAGAGTATGGATCGAATGCTGAAGATACTTATTTCAAAGTATCTATGTCGATTGTAGGTTTCTTTGTCTTAAGAAAAGAAGAAATTGAAATAAAGAATAACTTAGATATTGATATGTTTTTAAAAACTCAACCGTTGGCTATATTGTCGCCATATCTAAGGGCTTCTTTAACTTCATTCTTAATTAGTGCTGGGGTAACACAATTTGTTTTCCCTTTAATTAATATGAAAAAACTAGCAGAACAACATCTTGCTGATAAAAAAATAATAGAGGTCTAGTTTTATACTGTACTGAACCTTTTCATTTATTACACATCAATAAAGGAGAATCATCATGTCATCTGTTACTTATGATACCAAGGATAGTGATCCCGTTGTTGTATACAAAAATGTTGGTTTCGGATTTAATTGTAAACCTTAGGAGACATAATAGTTTGTGACGTAAAATTTAGCAATTGATCTTTATTAAGAGATCTGTATAGGAGTTACAAACAGGCTGTTATAATAAGATCACAGGTAAAATGTATGACGTTTTCAAGGTTTTATAAAGTGTGATTTAGCTTTAAGACACATGAGTAAAACCATAATCATTTTATGTTACTGAACGTATTTTCTATAATAACCGGTTATAATCATCAAAGATTGATTTTGTTAGAGAATTATTTCAAGCAATGGATTAATTAAAGAATTGCTTGAAAGTGTTGTATTTATCGCTGAAATTTTGTAATTATGTTAAAAAAGTTCTCTGTTGAAAATTTTAAAGGTTTTCACAATAAGCTCACTTTAGATCTTGAAGCTGGCTCTTATGATTTTAATTCTGAAGTGATTAAAAACAATTGTATATCAAAGGGTATTATTTACGGTGTTAACAGTAGTGGTAAATCAAATCTTGGTTTAGCAATTTTTGACATCATAATCCATCTTACAGAACGCCAAAAACTGATGCAAAGTTACGATTTTTATTTAAATATGAGTAACAGCAACAGTGAAGCAAACTTTGAATATGAGTTCATTTTTGACGGTCATGATGTTGTTTATAAATATTCTAAAAATGATGCTACTTTTTTGTTGAATGAGAGTTTGTCAATTGATAACACTGAAGTAATATTTTTTGATTTCACTAGAAAAACTGGTTTTACAAAACTTGAAGGCACTGATACTTTAAATAATTCAATAAACAGCGACAGTCCAATATCCAGGGTAAAATTCGTAAACAATAACTCTATACTCGCAGATAATGAACAGAATAGAGTATTCAACAAATTCATTCATTTTGTCGACAATATGCTTCTATTTTATTCATTAGACAGCAGGGGATATGAAGGTTTTATGAATGGAACAGAAAGTATTTCTGAAGGGATCATAAACAGCGGAAAGCTTTCTGATTTTCAGAGTTTCTTAAATAGAATAGGCATTGACTACAAGTTAAAAGAACAAGAAATTGATGGAAGAAAAAATATTTACTGTTCGTTTAATAATAAGTCAGCTGATTTTTTCAAGATAGCATCAACAGGCACCAAATCGCTTGCTTTATTTTATTACTGGTACATTCGCATGGAAAAAGCATCTCTTGTTTATATTGACGAATTTGATGCTTTTTACCATTTTGAATTATCAAAAGAAGTACAAAAACTCTTGAATAAACTAAAACGAGTTCAGATTTTTACCACCACTCATAATACTGATCTTATGAGCAACGATTTGCTAAGGCCCGACTGCTATTTTCTGCTACGTGACAACAAAATAACGGCACTATCAAAGCTGACAGACAAAGAGATTAGAAAAGCTCATAATCTACAAAAGATGTATAAGTCCGGAGCCTTTAATGCAAAATAACGACTACATTGCATTTATAGTTGAAGGTGATGACAGAGAACCTCAGATCATTAAAAATATATCAAAAGTGTTCTTTAGTCATCATAACTTTAAGATTATTTCTCTTCCTGCAGGTAAAAACATTTACATGTTGTGGAATCAGTTAAAAAGTGACAATTTTGAGACTGATATTATAGAAGTTGTCAGAGAAAGCAATGAGCAATCTAAGAATGCACTGAAAGGATTATCAAGAGACGATTTTTCCAGTGTTTATCTTCTGTTTGATTATGATCCACATCAGAAAAATACAGAAAGAAATCTCACTGAAGATATCATAAAACAAATGCTTGAGAGTTTTGATAACGAAACAGAAAATGGAAAACTGTATATCAGTTATCCTATGATCGAAGCTTTGAGAGATTTTACTGATTCAACTTGCGGCAATGGTATTGATTGTTATGTGCCAATAGATCAAATCATTAATTACAAGCACAAAACCGCAGAGAAATCAGCTGCTCCTCACTTTAATAAATATGACTTTGCCCTTTGGAAATTAGTCATAGATATCTTTGCAATGAAATTATCATGTCTTTTTGGGTATTCTCATAAGATCGGATTTGAAACATATAGGAATGAGATATCAACTATAAAGATCTACGAAAGAGAATTACAATTATTAAAGACTAAAGGTGTTTTCGTTTTAAGTTCATTACCAGGATTGATCTTGGATTATTTTGACGAAAAGTTTTGGAATAAGACAGTAAGCAACTCACAGTTAAAAATTCAAAACTGCCTTAGGAGACATAATAGTTTGTGACGAGGTACATCGATCAGAGCCTCAATTTATTGTTACAAGAGCTTTTTACTATCGTTTCAACCTTAAGAATTGACTGTTCTCAAAAAATGATTGCATGTGAGACCTTTTTCATAATCATGCATTACTAGCGCAGATCAGTCAAAATTAGCTCGACTTAAATCAAAATGTTAAGCAGAGCTAATTCTTAATGTGTATCAGCTAAAGAACCTATATAGTTGCAAGATATTCTCTCTAGTTATTATGTTTCAAAATATGTTCTGAAGATATAATCTTCGTTATCATGTTTTGAGTCAGACTTATAGCCATTTTCTAGCATGGATACAAGATTGTATGTTAATGGCATTTCTTCTTTATTAATACTGATCCTGATTTTATTGTATTGAGCAGCTAAGCTGCGATTCCTTTCTCCATCATCACATTGGTAAATATTCGCAAGACTATAACTGTTGAAGAAAGCAATGTAAAAATAACGTAAAAAGTCATAATCTTCAACATCTTCAAGTGCAAGGTAAACTTCTTTATAAGGCATAAGGTTGTTATTTTCTTTAGGAGTATGTGCCAATGTTTTTGCTACATTTTTTGTAACTATTCAGAACCCTACTGACCAAAGATAATGTTAGGGGTACCGTCAAAAGCAGCTTTTAATGCTTTAACAGCATTTATGCCATTCTTTTTGGCGGTGCCAATGTAGGACATAATCTTCAGGTAATTTTCTGCTCCATCAGTGGTTCTGAATCATCCTGAAAACTTAATTTGGAAAATAATCTAAATCTAAGCCATTTTTAATCTAATTCTGAGCCATAAATTCTTCTAAATAAGCTCCACTAATTCTTCCTAACCTGAGCCACATTTTTGATTCTCAACCTATACTTAAAGTAGATTCATCGATATTTTGGTGAGTTTAGGGCTATTTTATTGGTTTTAGGCAGGATCTAAAAAGCCATGGTTTCAAGTTTTGACAGACTAAACCATGGCTCTGACAAAAGTCATGGTTATACTACCACAGAATTTTTATAAATTTGTGCGAGTTGAGCACAAAACTTGGAAAATGGAACTATGTCCATTGTTTAATATATTGATAAATGCGCTATTAGAATGTGAAAAAG
>JAEWPL010000091.1 GCA_023460615.1 Pseudomonadota bacterium
CTCCACCAAAGATAGAATAAATTTCTGGAATAACTAGTTGTGACGATTTTCCATTACCAATAATTGAAGATTTTTCTGCCATTTTTTAACCTATAAAATCTTTTGTAATTAAGCCTTATCTTTATCAAGTTCATCTAGTATCTTGCAAAGATCGTAGTCTTCCTCTTTAGAAAGAGTATACAAGCTTTGACCTGTTACATTCTTTGAAATCATCAAATCTAAAAGCACACTAAAATAATCTTGATAATAATGCTTATCAAATTTGTCGACTACACCTGTACTACTACTTTCTTTGTAAATACTAAAATCAGGCATTAAATACATATTGCATTCTTTATCATTAACCTCATTTTTTACGTAATCAGTAATTTCATGGAAAAGAGGTCTATTAGTTCTAAGTTTTAAATCATCTACATAATTTAAATCTTCATCAAAACGACCAATATCCAAATCTGTAGAGCCTACTGATAAGTAAGTATTGAAATCAGAAATGATATTTAATGCTCTTTCTGTTTGACCTTGAGCTAAATTGTATTTTTTTGTTACCTGATCTTCATAAGGCAATAGTTTGTCAACTACAGCTTGTTCAACATTTAAGTTTTTGTATGCCTTTTCAAGCTCAGAAGTATACTTAATTAAAAGATTTTGGAATTTCTCTTTTAATTTCTTAAGATCTGTAATGATAGGCTTTTCTGAAGTGCTAGCTTCTTCATCAACAAAGAATGAAAATTGCTTCTTAAGCTCCTCGCTACTTGCATATTCATTTTGTTTCTTTTGATCATAGCAACGGCATAGATTCTTAAACATAATGTCAAATCCTTTGCCTTTACTAATGTAATTTAAATTCTCAAAATGGAATGCAGATAAAGCTTTGGCAAATCGATAAGCGTTATTGCTAATACCATCTGTTCTATTGTTATTGTAGTCTTCGATTGCCTTATCAGCATCTATTTCAATGAAGTGACGAAAATCTGCAATAGTACCAGCTAAAGTCTCGCATTGAACAAGATAAGAGATCATCTTTTCGCCTTCTTGTTTTTGGCGTGCAACTTTCTCTTTTTGGCCCCAGCTCTTAGTAAATGCAGCTAACTCATTCTTTCTATCAAGAATTTCTTTTGAAAGTTCTGCCTTAACCTTCTTTCGATTCTCTTGATAATCAGAAAACTTCTCTTTTACAAATTGAGCTAAATAGGTAACACCACCATCACCAGCTTTTAGAACCTCATCCAAAGTTTGTGCATAGTGTTTTTCCTCATCATATTGATACAAATATTTTGATTGAGGAGTTACAGCAATATGCAATTTATATTCTTTATGTAACTCTTGTACAATCTCATCATCTTTTAGCTTTACTTCGTTAGTGGTTCCTTCTTCAAACTCATACAATTCACCACTTGGAGTAATGTTAGGACGACGTACACAGAAGAACTGACCAAAGCACTTGCCATTAGCCCAATTTTCAAGCCATTCAGTCTTAAAGTTCTCCATTGATTTTTTGAAGATATCCTCTAAAACTTCTGTCTTAATCTTCTTGGTACCATCCTCAGCTTTTGGCAATGCATTTGTAAGTGGTGTGTCAAAACGGGTATATGCACCAATTAGAGGAATACTACCAAATTTAGCTCTATCATCAGGTGTCTTACCTACGTTCTCA
Organism: Pseudomonadota bacterium; assembly: GCA_023460615.1. Classification (GTDB taxonomy): domain Bacteria; phylum Pseudomonadota; class Gammaproteobacteria; order Enterobacterales; family Succinivibrionaceae; genus Succinivibrio. The sequence continues at coordinate 1,655 of JAEWPL010000091.1, forward strand.
TAAACCCACTGTGTAATAGGAGCTAATTGAGGCTCTGTAACTTCTTGCTGTTTTGATACACCAATGCACCATAGCAACAAATCAATCTCATGACGCTTTGAATAGCTTTCAAACAAGTAAGCAACCTTACCACGACGTAGGTACTCACTAATATCAGCTTTACCTGGTTCTCTTAATAAAGCTACATCGTCACCTTTACGGGAACGAGCACCAGGGAAATCTAGCACATCGAAATTACCACAACGACTCTGCTCAGAGCCTTGGCCTTCTGGTAATGGGAAAGCAATTTCTCGAGTTGCAAAAGTAAGTACTGCAAAAGGAACTTCAACAATTTGAGTGCCATCAACATCTAAAGCAACTTCAATCATTGAATCAGAGTTCTCTTTTAAGGTGTATTTATCGGACTCGTCAAACATACGAGTTAATACACCAATATCTAATAAAGTACCACCTTTACGTTTTTCAACAACATCACCGTTTACCTGAACACAGGCTCTAATTGGAACATACGCTTCGTGGGCACCTTTAAACTTTTGCATATTTGGACCTAATACATCTAATAGATGATCAAAAGCGTTAAGTCCACTCCACAACTTAGAATAAATTGCCTTACGACCTTCATAATTTAATGATTCAATTATTTCGCAGGCACGAGTCCAGAATAATGAGCTAGAGCTTTGTTCTGCTAAACGACCAACAGCAACTTTTTGAACATACTCAGCTAAAAATACAATCTGGTTATTTTTTACATATGATTCTTCACCAGCTTGTAACTTGTAACGATCAGCCTTTAACTCTTTATCAAAAAACGCATTGATTTTATCTTCGCTACTGAAGAATTCATCTGAAGCTTGTTGCTCTTGAGAGCCCTTCAAAGTTGCGCTTAAATCTTTAAAGTAGGAATTAACCAATACGTTAACTAAATCTACTTCGTCGAATAATTTAACTTTAAATGGATACTTCTCAGGTACTCTACCTTCATTTCTTGTAAATCTAGTTACAATACCAGTAGCCTCGTAATCGTTACCTTCAGGATTTAAATGCTTAAAGAAACTAATTACAGTACCATCTTTTTTGGTAGTTAAATCATTACTTCCAATTGCAGCAAGAGTTGAAACTAAGTAACTCTTACCTGCCTGTGAAGCACCAAATACACCTAAACTAATGTTAGTTGGTAAAACCTCATTGGCAGCAGAAGCTTCATTTACTAATCTGCAAAGCTCAACTTTTAAGTTCTTTTGCTTTGAATCTTCTACAACTTTAGGATCACTAACTTTGCTAATCCAATCAAAACCTGTTTTAGCAGCTGTAGCGATATCTTTATAAGAAAACTTATTGATAGAATCTGTCATTGTAATGCCTATTAAATTTTACCTGTGTTATTCCAATACTCGCCATCTGCACTTGATACAGTCTGCAACTGAAGCTTCATGAATCTTGAAACATCATTATTATTTGATGTGTCAATAACACTTTCAATATCAAGAATGAAGATAGAGCTAAAAATATTTTTAGCTTCAGTCTCTTTGAATTCTTCATTGATAAAGTTAATGCACTGACAAATAGGATTTTGTTGCAAGAACTTAGTGCTAGTGTAATCTCCACGCTTCAATTTAATCTCAAAATAGTGTGGGTCATCTTGATTAAAGCCTGTCATAGCATTCTTTAAAGCATCAAGTTTTCTAGTTTCAAACTTGATTAATAGATCTCTACACTGAGCAATAGATCTGCCTAATAAACGCATGTAACTCTGTTTTAGAGCACGAATTTCGTCTTTCTTTTTATTATTAACAGCATCTTCTACTTCAGGCTTATGTTTTGCTATATATTCTTGCTTTAATCGCTCTACTTCAGCCTCATACTTCTTTTGACTACCTAAAAGCTTATTAAAAGCATTTACTTTTACTGAGTTCTCAGCCACTTTTTGAGCCTCAGTAAGCGCTGTTTGAGCGAGTCTGTCATAAAATTCCTGGTAAGGATTTTTCATGATTTCATCTGTTTTGACAATATTAGATTTAAACTCAGCCTCAAGTTGTTTTACTACATCAACAATATCGTTAGTTGCATTCTTTCTCATTAAGCCAAATAAATTATTAGACTCATTTAAGCTATCTAAGTACTGCTGATTAAACTCAATCTCACCATTTATATCCCATTTATTGATATCTTTGATGGACTGAAGATCTTTTACATCTTCGTATGAGCTTAATACATAGAACATGTTGCCTGTAAAGGATTGATTGTTAAACTGACGATAACCCAAATTTAAAGGCAACTGTTTTTGAATCTTAGTAGTAATGTCATCTTCTGAATAGAATACAGGTTTCTTTAGGATGGTTAGGTCTGTATCATTATAATCACGATGCAAACGAGCATAATCACCTTCAAAAGCACCAGACTGCTCTTTACCTTCTGCCTCAGACTGGAAGGTATATAAGATTTCCTTATTCTCTAAGATCTTCTTGTCATCTAAGACACCTAAATAACGCATTGGGCTAACAGCAGGAATTGGGTTGGTATTAAGCTTAAAGGTCATAAGCTTAGTAGGTATGGACTTTGTGTAACCTAATAAAGCACCAACTACAACAGAAGTCTTAGGATCACCAATACGACCATTGTAGGTATCAAAGGTAGGATACCAACCTTCACACTTATAGTCGTACAAAGGAATAATTCTACGGGCTGATAATGATGACTTTCTTTCAATTAAACGACGAATTCCAGGGATCTTAGTTGGACGACCTGTTAGTAATAAAACATCACATCTATAGACATTTACAATGGCATTTAGATAATTGATGTTCTTACACATATCGTAAATAACACCACGAGAAATATCATAGTTAATCTTGAATAAGTCAAACTCTAAAGGGATGTTTAAGAATTCTTCAAAAGAAATGCCTAATTGCTTTTTAATGTAAGAACTTACTGATTCAGCAAAATCAATATTCTCTTCAACTGGTAATTGAAGATCTTCTTGATTGTTTAATTCTTCTTCAGCAAACTTTTCTGTACCTTGAACAAAGTCTTTTATTGTGCCTTTAATCTTTACTTCAAGTGAGTCTAATTTAGAAACATCAATATTATCTAATTGTTCAAGTCTTGAAATTAGTCTATAAGCTACTTTTGTAAAGATCTTATCGACTACCTGCACTCTTGATTGAATGTTTCCTGCACTACCACCACTGGCTTCACCGAATAATTTATCCCAATAATCTTCATCTGTTTTTGAAACTTCTTCTTTAATTGGGGTTTGCAAT
>JAEWPL010000092.1 GCA_023460615.1 Pseudomonadota bacterium
ACGAAGCAGTATTAGTTTACAATAAAGATACAGAACTTGAAGAATTAACATGGGACGAAATAAATAAATTATCTACTTCTAAAAACAACATAGTTCAATATGCTCCTTATACTATTAATAAGAATAAAAGTGACGATCCTAGTAAATGGACTATCAAAGATAGAAATAAAACAGGTAAAGTATTATTTTACAAAAACAAATTAGGTGGAAAAACAACTTATTTAGAAGTTGTTAAAAAAGACGCTTCTTATCTATTTGATTCATCTAGTGATTATGCTGGTTCTACTCCAATGTTAGTTGTTGGTGCTGGTAAATCATGGGGTAAAGATACGGTTATAGACGGATATAAAGCTCAAAGAAGAATAAAGGAATTATTAGTAGATAAAAAAAGTAGTATAGAAGATATGATATTAGTAGTAGATGGTCATACAACTACAGCAGTCAGAACCGCTCCTTCATACACTTGTTACACTTCTTTATACTATTTTCCTGAAACAGTAACTAATATGATTCAAAGTTGGATTAATTATCAAGATGGTAGACCTTTGAGTAGATTAAGTTATTCTCCATTCGGTACAGATAAATATGGACGTATGTTAGGTACTCTATATGTCAAAATGAAAATTAATGGAGAATCTGTATGGGTTAACGTTTCTAAATATGTACAAGCAGGGACTGATTTTACTGAACCTGATCCAGACTTTAGTGGATCTCCAGAATTAGAAGGAATATATAACGGACTAAGTAATAATGCTTTTAAAATAGGAAGTTATAATAATGCATATAGATTTATAGATGATAGCAATATCGACGGTAACGAATCATTTGAAAAGATGATTGCATTACATGAAGAACTAACTGGTTTAAGTTGGGATGCTGAACAAGAATGTACTTTATTGTTAGGCGACAGTTTCTTTTTAATACCACCACAAAGTATTCGTAATGTAACAAATCTAGATTATACTAAAGTACCATTATTAAGAAGTAAAGGTACTATGATTAAGAATCAAGCGAATCGTGAACAAGTACTTGAAATAGATGTATTCTTCTATGGTGAATATGGTATCAACGGTATACCATATAGAGCACTTACTCCTAACGGATCTGAAGTTACTTATTATATGAACGGATTAAGAGCTTTATTCGCTCAATTTAGAATTTGTCCATTCTTACCTATTCACAACTATTACATAAATCATGTGTTAGGAATAGAAGCAGTATCTATGGTGGGCATGTCTCTTGAAACAGTTGAGGGATTTCCTAAATTAATAAAAGCAACACTTACACTTCGTGAGTTTAATTATAGAGTATATATGCCAGACTTACCTATACAATATGTAGATAGTAAAACAGGCAAGATGAAAGGTTTCGAACCTATATTTGCTAAATGTTTTGAATGGGAAGTTTATAGATACTATTATCAAAGATGTATAATGCACGGAGAAGAAATATCTCAATATACTTACAATACATATGAGTATGGAGAATATTATTATTCTTATAAAAATGTTTTACAACATGCAAATTTGCAATCTCAAAGTATAGAATTCTATGTACCAGACGATAAATGGTTGAGTCAAGCTTTGCAAGTTAAAAAAGACAAAGACAGATATGGTCAAATGGTTTCATCTGTATCATTAAATGATAACGAAACAGAGTTTATAAATAATATAGCTGCCGATGATCCATTAGTAGATAATACTACTTTTAAAAACAAACTTAATGATTTACTTAGTGGTAGTACAGTATCTCTTAAGAATTCATATAATAGTCCAGATACTGTAGTTGGAATGAATACTAATGACATATTCCAAACAGATAGCACAGCTCAATCATGGGCTAAATCTAAGACTCATGTAATAGGTGTTGAACCTAATGATTTATATACTACTTTCAAGAATAGATTGAATGTACTATATAAACTTGGATGGATATACGATGTAACATTAGATGAAGGTTTGAATGATGCAAATACAGCTATTATATGGACATTTAATATTAAGTTAGATACTAGTAAAATCGATCTAAATAATCTTAGAGAATATACAAGAGATTTGGCAACTAAAGCAGATGAAGGTTCTTCTTCAGCTAATTTCTTTAAAGATGGATATGCACAATATATGGTAACAGCTCAATATGATGAAGAAGGGAAATTCGTTGGAGTTTCCGCTGCTTATGATGCAGGACTTGCTGCTATAATGGCAGCTGGTAGTGGAGAAAATGATCCTAGTAAACTTAGCACTACCTCTGAGGTATTTAACTATGCAAACTATACAGATCCTAAAGCTATGAAGTTTGTACCTTACATCAAAGATTTGGATGGTAATAGTATACCTATAGATTTAGATTTATTACATATAACAACTCAAAATACATTTACAGAAATGTACTTAAAAGCTCAAGACGGATATGCTCCTCAATTTATGGGCGGAGGAGATGTTACTTTTGAATTAATGTTTACTACACAAGATTTACTAGTAGTATCATTAATGAATCAATTACCGTCTTATGCACTACAAACAACTAAAACATATCGTAGAGTAATGCCATGTTTCCCAGTTAAAGTTAAAAATGATTATCTACAAATGTTAGGTATTAACGAATGTTTAGTAGACAATGTTAACGTAACTACAGTTGATGGATATCCTGGAACTTATCAAGTACAAATGAGAATAACATCTGTAGATAGAACTTTAAGACAAAGAGAAGCTATGCGTAAAATCAATACTGATGGATTTACAAGCAATATAGCAGCTACTAATATAAAAGATTATTTCTCATTAGAAAAAGCATTAGCACAATCTGAATTATATCCTGATTTAGATTTACCTACTTTATCAGAATTAGAAAATCTAGGATGGAGTTATCTGAAATATGCTAATGAAGATAGAGTTTATGTAGATCCTGATTTTTATCTTATTTATTCATTCCAATATAGTGCACAAATGACTAAAGAAATAGTCAAGAAATATCTATATGATAAATATTATGTAGCAGCTGAGAATGACAAAGAAGACGGTACAGAAACAAAGACTGTAGGTCAATGCGCTCCTAGTGATTCTGTTATAAGAATGGAAGACGATAGTGGTCTTGCTTTATCAGCTAAATTAAATAAAATAATGGGCTTAGATGTGTGTGAAGGAAGCGAAAATTCGGTTTCTAAATACGCAAAAGAATTAATGAGTCAATTGAATGTAGCTGGAGAACAAGAAACATTATTTAAGAATAGTAATTATAGAACAGACTCATTTGATGACTTAATGGAGCTTGGAGCAACACTAGGTTGTTTAACAGCTTATGGTATAGAAAATGGATGGCAAATAAAAGAAGGATGGTATGCAACATTATCACAACCTTATGTAAATGATTTAGTAGAAAAACTAAAAGTATCTAATATTAATAAAGCTAATAGCACTAAGGAAGATCAGAACTCTAAATGGGTAGAAGAAGTGTACACAAGAAGAAGAAATGCTATATTGGCTATAAATGAAATATTATATTCTCCTATGGAATTCTCGGGAGGAGCTCGTACAGCGGATATAACATGTGTAGCAGATGCTTTTAATAAAGTATTCAATACAGATGCTGGTATAAGACTATTAAACATACTGGATCCTATGGGTGAATATAAGAAAGGTAAATTAACAAAAATAGCTACTTATGCTGGAGATAGCAGTGGTGCTGGTAATGGATATTACAGTCGTAAAGATGATTATTATCAAAATTCTATTGGTGGAGGTAGTACATATAAATTTGAAGAAGACACATGGGATGAAGGTAATTTACCATTATTTTTACAAGGTTATATATATGCAGCAGGTTGCTGTCGTACTGGTCAAGAGTATAGTGAAAAGAGCAGCGACTGGGGTCCTAAGCAATTTATTGATGGAGATACTACTAAATACAATATTAGATACAAAGATAATAAAGTAGTTAAACAATTTAATAAAAACGATAAGGAAATAAAAGAGATAGCTAATAAAAAAGGTTTAAGCATGGAAGATGCTTATTGGTATTATGTAGCTACAGTAGGCGATTATTTCGGAGCATGGGCGATAGGTAAATATAGTGCTAAGAACATCAAAAAAATGATGCGTCCAGAGTGTCAAGTAGACTACAAATGTAAAGAGATGTACGCTTTAAGTGGTAAAGATAAATGGTGTGAAAAAGGATTCTTAGATCCATATTATAATTATGTTGGATATAGAAGTAAACAGGGCCGTGATTATATAAAAGCTATATCAACAAATGGATGCGATAACTGTGTAGCATTTATACGTGTTATGTTACAAAAGCTTAAACAAATGTTAATGGATGGATATCTAATAAGTGAAGTTGATATTATAGCTGGTAACTATGATCAAGTTAAGAAAGAATGGGATGATTATATTGATCAATGGGATAGTGCATTATGGGCTAATGCTGGAGATCAAGATCATGGTGGAGATGGCAAGAAAGCTCAAGAGAAAGGTCTTAATGAAGCTATCGAGAAAAGATATGGTATGTCCAAAGAAGAAATGGATGTACTAATTGAAGAAGATATACCAAAAAGTTATTCTCAAATATTTAGTGCTAGAATGATTTATCCTGTAATGTTGATGGCTATAGATTGTAACGACAAAATAATGAAGATGGTATCTAAGAGAAATTACGATGAATTAAATACTATGACTCTTGGAACATCAGTTGGTTCAGGTGACTGTACACCTATGAACAAGTTCTTAAAAGCATTAACAGGAATAAAACTATTAGGAACAACTATGGAAACAGATTCTGATGCTATTACATCAAATGCACAAAAGATATTTAATACTTTAATGCAAGAGATAGCAGAGAACTTTTCTAATGATCCAAGAAGATATGTACTACATAGTTTCTATGATATGTTAGTCAACGATAAAAGAGGAAGGCTATTAAGAGCATTTCCTACATTCTATATAGTATTTGTAGATGAAGGTAGACGTATTGGTACTTGGAAACTGTATGATAACTTCTACAACATGTCTGCTATAAGTAATATAGAAGTTGTTAAATCTAGAAAGATACCATCAGATACGTGTACATTTACTATGAGTAACTTATATACATCATATGCTTCTACTTATGATAATACAGTATATCAACAATACGTAGATGTATATGGAATTAAAGATTACTTTAATAGTATATTCTCACCTCGTGCATATTTAAATACTGAAGAAATGATACGTGGACGTAAGCAATTAACAGATACTACAGTATTGAGTGCTGGTGTAAGAATACACGTAAGAATGGGTTATGGTTCAGATGGTTCTAAATTACCTATAGTATTTAACGGTAAGATAGCTGAAGTTAACTGTGGTGAAGTTGTAGAAGTAGTAGCTCAAGGTGATGGACATGAGTTAATGAATCCATTAAATGCATTCGGCGAACTTGAAGCTAAATCTTTAGAAGAGGCACAAAGTTGGGTTACTATATGTCGTGATATTCGTGGATCCTTAGCACGTGGTGGAGAAACTCCTAAGAACTTAATAGCTAAATTAATGACTGCTAAATATGGAGGAATAGTTAAATCAGCTGTTAGAAAATTCTCTAATACTAGATTCTTCTCTGAAAACCCATTCGGTATATATCATTTTGGAGATAGAAGATTTAAAGATATATTTGAAGACAGTGAAATAGTACAGAATTTATACGAAGTATCGGATGAAGCTATATTATCAGGTATTACATCTTTAGTTCCTGATAAAGCAGAGTCTGCTTCAACTCCTACGATAAACTGTTCATTACAAGATAAAACAATGTGGGAGATAGTTAATCTATGTGCTCATGCTGGTGACGATTATTATGCAGCAGTTAGAGATTTTGGAATGAGAAGTACATTATGTATGATGAAAGGTAATCATTATTATGCATATGCTTATAAGAAACTAGATGATAAAATTTATGAAAAGCGTAAGCCTTTCCAACAATATCACTACTTTGACTCTTATAATGACATAATATACAACACTATCGAAGCAACTGAAGCTAATATGAAAACTAATGCGATAGGTACATGGCAAGCTACAGATTATATATGGGGTCATGAACAAGCTACAGTTGGTCCTATATATCTTGATATGAATATATATCCTGAATATCAAAAATCTATGACAGTAGATACAGGGCTTATAGCAGCAGGTAACGGCGGTATAGATATACCACTTATAACTGCATTAGCAGAAAGATGGTCAACTGATGTAGATGATGACAAAGTAAATAAACAACTTGCTAGAAAAATCACTACTAATGTATTA
>JAEWPL010000093.1 GCA_023460615.1 Pseudomonadota bacterium
AGTTCATTTAGTTCTTCTTGATATAATGATGCCTAAAATGGATGGAACAAGAGTTACTGTTAAGATAAGAGAAGAATTGGAGATTCCTATAATAATGCTTTCAGCAAAATCTGAAGATACAGATAAGGTTATGGGATTAAACTTAGGGGCTGATGATTATATAACAAAGCCTTTTAATCCATTAGAACTTATAGCAAGGGTTAATTCTCAGATAAGAAGATATACTAGGTTTTCTAATTTTAAGAAGAAGGAAGATGAAATTGTTATTGGTACTTTAGTTTTAGATAAGGCTGCTAAAAAGGTATCTGTTGATGGCAACGAGGTTAAGCTTACTCCAATAGAACTTAAAATACTTACTCTTTTTATGGAGAATGAGGGAAGGGTGTTTTCTATTGAAGAGATTTATGAAAGAGTATGGAATGAACCTGCTTATAATGTTGATACGGTGGCAGTTCATGTAAGACACATAAGAGAGAAGATAGAGATAAATCCTAAGGAACCAAGATATTTGAAGGTGGTGTGGGGAATTGGATACAAAATTGAAAGATAAGAAGATCAGATTAAGTTTAATAGTGTTTTTAATGTCAGTATGTATAGCTTTTGCTATAGGTTCTGCTATAACAATAAGAACTGCGAAAATAGATAAAAAGAGGAACTTAGATACTAAAAATAATTGCTTTGAAAATGTATATAATAATGTACAGGATTTAATGCTGTATACAGATGGACTTAATGGAGAATTAAGAGAGGATTCTATAAAATATGAAGCAAATAGATTAAGGGAAGAGGACTCAATACATGAGGATAATTATCAAAGTGATATAAATGATCAATTATTAAGAGAGGAATATGTAAGAAATAAATTTGAAAGTTATGTACATGATCTATTAATTGAATTAGAGCTTAGAAAGAATATTGAATTCTATTTTGAAATGGATGAAGGGCGAAAACCTTTTACAAATGTAGATAATATGTCAAAGGATGAATTTGAAGAAGATACATTAAATAATTATGATGAATATATTATTATAAAACCTAATGGACAACTTAAAACTTCATCTGGATTAAAGGAGGTAGGAAGTTATTTACTAAGCTCTTCATCAGGAAGTTATGTTTTAACTCATAATAATTATGATGTTATTTTTAGAATAGCTCAACCTTTACAAGAAGGGGATTTAATTTATGAGAATATTATGAGTGAGAGAAAAAATAGTGCTGTAACATATATTTCTATAGTAATTTTAATGTTTAGTTGTATAGGTCTATTATATTGCATCATTAAGATAAGAAAGAATGATTTTAAGGTTAATGTAGAAAGAGGAATTATAAAATTATTAGGTAGAATAAGTATAGAAGCTAAATTATTAGCATTAGGGCTAGCATATATCTATTGGCTGGAGGTAAAAAGAAGTTGTATAATGTACTCAATGTTTGAGGATTTGATACCTGTTATTGTTGTATTACTTATAATATTCTTTGCAGTATTAGATTGCTTTAGAATAAGATATGTATATGGTGGCTTGAAAATAAAAAGTATAATTTCAACAGAATCAATAATTAATAAGTTAAAGGTGATTTTTGTTAGAGGAGGAATTGTTCTAGATTTATTATTTTTATTAGCTAATGTAACTATATGGTATGTTTCATTATTAACTTTTACATTTGTAGAACGTGACTTGAGTTTAAGGCTTGGAAACTCTCCGGCGGATGGAATGTTTGCAACATTTTGTACTATATTAATTGATGGAATGATAATAAGGAAATTAAGTTCAATAAAAGATATAGTTAAAGGTATTAAGGAAATATCTCAGGGAAATTATAATTTCAATGTTGATGTAAAGGGACCTAAGATTTTCAGGGAAGTAGTAAAGGATTTAGATAACATACAAAATGGATTAAAGGAATCAGTTGATAAGGTAGTTAAAAGTGAAAGAATGAAATCAGAACTTATAACTAATGTTTCTCATGATTTAAAGACTCCTTTAACATCAATAATTAACTACGTTGACTTGCTTAATCAAGAGAATATTACTGAAGATCAGAGAAAAAAATACTTAGGTATTTTAAAGGATAAATCTAATAGATTAAAAGCTTTAATTGAGGATTTATTTGAAGTGTCAAAAGCTTCATCAGGAAGTATGGAACTTGATATGCAGGACTTAGATCCAGTTTCATTATTAAGGCAGACCTTAGGTGAGTTTGAAGATAAGATAGAAAACTCTAATTTAAAGATTATAAAGAAACTTCCTGAAGAAAAACTTATGATTTATGCTGATGGAAGAAAGACTTTTAGGATATTCCAAAATCTTTTATCTAATATATTTAAATACTCAATGGAGGGCTCAAGAGTTTATATTGAAGTAAGTGATTCAGGAAAGTATGTTGAGGTAATATTTAAAAATACTTCAAAGGAAGAGCTGAACTTTACAGAAGAGGAGATACTTCAAAGATTTAAAAGAGGAGATGCATCAAGAACTACAGATGGGTCAGGACTTGGACTTGCTATAGCTAAAAGTCTTACTGAAGTTCAAGAAGGCATATTTGATATAAAAATTGATGGGGATTTATTTAAAGCAATAGTTAAAATGAAGAAGGAAAAATAAATTTAAGCTATATAAGAGTTGATAGTAATGATACTTTTATATAGCTTTTCTTTTTAAAAAAGAAATCTTTGTTAATAATCATTATCCAGATAGATAAAAAGAGAAAAAGGAAGAATACTAATAGTAGTTTCATTTATTTAATTTTAAATAGAAATTATAGATTTTACATATATAATCCACCTAAATATAATTACTATATATTGTACGATTGTGCGGATGACTAAAGTGTGTATACAAGATGTTGTGGAGGGAAAAGGAAATGAAAATTGTTACTGCCTTATGTGAATTTGCTTTAGAAGCAATAGAAGATAATGAGGGAATTTATATAGAAGAAAGATTAATAGAGGCTTTAGACCATATTATAAGACCGAATATGAATATGGATGAAATAAGAGATTCGTTAATACAGATATCTTTAGAGTTAACTACTGATATGGAGCCAAAGTGGCAATATGCAGCTTCAAGATTATATGTTCAAAAATTACATGATGAAGTAAGAAAAAATAGAGGCCTAGATAAGGAAGAAGATATTTATTCCAATTTATATGCATTTA
>JAEWPL010000094.1 GCA_023460615.1 Pseudomonadota bacterium
TCTACAAATAAACAGACTCGTTTTGATTTAGGTGATCGCTCCGTAACATTGTCAGATGTTATGCTTGCATCACAAAAGTCTTCAATCTCATTTGAAGCAACGATTCAAATTCGTAATAAAATGATTGAAGCTTATAAGACAATTTCTCAAATGCAGATTTAATCTGTTTAAAGGTGAGGTTTTATCATGGCAGACAATGAGTTTCCTGTTGCCAATCAAGGTGCTAATGCAAATGGTAGTGCCAATGCTTTAGCTCCAGCTGCAACACCTCAAAGTGATGTAAATGACAGTACACAACATGACGATGCTAATTCTTATGACGACAGCTCAATGCCTGTAACCTCAGAGGATAACTCTTTACCTCAAAAAACCTCTGCCCTAAAAGGTTTCTTTAAAGATGGTGAGATGTCTCGCCGTCTTATCATCATTGCTTTTTTAGTAGTTTTTATTGCAGCCATTATTTTTGCGATTATTACTTTTACAAGCTCTGATAGCCGTTCAAGTTCTGACACAAACCGTCAATTAGGTCAATACTCAGCTCAAGAAATTGGCTCAGTATTAGATTTCTTAGATAACGAAGGTTATAAGTACAAATTAGTTGGCAATAACACCATTACAGTTTTAGCAAAAGACTACAACGAAATAACTGAAATGATGTTACGTAAGGGTATTGCCTTGCCTAAAGAAAAGACTGATGTTGGCGACCAAATCATTATGACCGACACTGGTTTTGGTGTATCTCAGCGTATGGAAAACGAGCGTATCAAACACGGTCGTGAAATTCAGCTTGCTCGTGCCATTGAAAGAATTGATGGAGTTCAACACGCCACTGTGTTACTTGCAATTCCAAAAGACAATGTATTTGCTCGTGAAAAGAGCCGTCCTAGTGCTGCGGTTGTAGTAACCTTAAAGCCAAATGCCTATTTAACTCCAGAGAACGTAAATACCATTCGTATGACAGTTGCAGCCTCTGTACATAACCTATTACAAAAGGATGTAAGCGTAACTGATCAGAATGGTCGTCAACTGTCAGCAGAGGTAAAAGCTGATACAGCTGAGAGCAAAATTCAACGTGAGTTTGAATTACGCACCATGCGTGAGGCTCAATATCGCGATAAGTTAGATGCAATTTTAGCTCCAATGCTAGGTCTTGGTAATTACTCAGCTGAAGTGGATGTAACCCTAGACACCACTGTACAAGAGGAAACTAGCCAATTATATAATCCAGATTCTCAAGCTGTGCGTTCTGAGACATTAAAAGAGCAAGCAGGTGGCGAGGATAAGACTAATCCTTATGGTGTACCAGGTTCTTTATCAAATCAGCCTCCTGCAAATGCTGCAATTCCACAACAGCTTAAAAATGGAACTGCAACAGCAACTGACGGTAGCTCAAATCGTAAAGAGAGTCGTGAAGCTGTGCGTAACTACGAAGTAGATACCACCATGAGACATACTATAAGTCCTACTAACGTAGTTCAAAGACTTACAGTATCTGTAGCTGTTGACTATGTACGTAGTTTAGATAAAGACGGTTATGTAACCTATACTCCTCGTTCTCAAGAGGACTTAAATAAGATTGCTGATTTAGTACGTGGTGGTTTAGGTTTAAATGATGCACGTGGTGATTTTGTGAAGGTTGAAACTGTATCCTTCCCACACGACGATATCAAACCACCTCTACCTTGGTATGAGCAAGAGTTCTTCTTTAGGTTAGTAAGAATCGGTGGCTCAGTACTTATCGTACTCATGGTAATTATCTTTATCATAAGACCTCTATTGAACAAGCTTCTCAAGAAAGACGAGGATGTTAATGAGGTTGATCAAGACGAGCTTGATTCTCAATCAGCTCTTGATGGCTACGACGATTTCAACTTAATTGCTAAGAATAAAGAATTGGCCGATCAAGTTTATAGCATCAATCAAGAAGGCGGTATTGAATTACCAAATCTTCATAAAGAAGCTGATCTGTTAAAGGCTGTTAGAACCTTAGCTTCAAATGAACCTCAACTTACTGCTGAGGTTATCAAAGATTGGCTTGAATCAGACTATAAAGAGAAGGCTTAGGAGTAAATTATGTCAGATACTGCTACCAAATTACCTACTACAACTATAGGTGGTACTAGCGTAAGTGCTCCTTCATCTAATGCGGTACTAGAATTAACCGAGGATGAAAAAAGCGCTTTAGAAAACATGAGTGGCATGGATAAAGCGGTGCTTTTGATGCTCTCTTTATCAGAGGAAGATGCTGCTCAAATCTTTAAAAATTTAGAGCCTAAACAAGTGCAAAAGCTTGGTGTAAGAATGTCAGAGATGACCGCTTTCACTCAAGATCAAGTAAATGCTGTACATAAAGCCTTTCTAAAGGATGTAACACAGCATTCAAACTTAGGCTTAGGCAACTCAGATTTCGTACGCCATGCTCTAGTAGCTGCTTTAGGTTCAG
Source organism: Pseudomonadota bacterium (assembly GCA_023460615.1). Lineage (GTDB taxonomy): Bacteria > Pseudomonadota > Gammaproteobacteria > Enterobacterales > Succinivibrionaceae > Succinivibrio. The sequence continues at coordinate 2,444 of JAEWPL010000094.1, forward strand.
AAAAGGCCAACAACTTAATCGAGCAGATCTCTTTAGGTACCGGCTCTCGTGGTCTAGATTCTCTAAAGTGGATGGATGCAAGACAAGTTGCTACTATTATTCAGCACGAGCACCCTCAAATTCAGACTATCGTATTGTCTTACTTAGAGCCAGAGCAGTCAGCTGAGATTTTAGCTCAGTTCCCAGAGGCAGTGCGCTTAGACTTAATCATGCGTATTGCAACACTAGAGGAAGTTCAACCTGCTGCTTTACAAGAATTAAACGAGATCATGGAAAAACAATTTGCTGGTGCTGCAGGTTCCCAAACTGCTAAGATCGGTGGTCTTAAGAGTGCTGCTGATATTATGAACTACTTAGATAGCTCCACTGAGGCTCAGTTAATGAACGCAATTCAGTCTCAGGACAAAGATATTGGTACTCAAATCCAAGATCTTATGTTCGTATTCGAGAACTTGGGTGCTGTGGACGACCGTTCTATCCAGACCTTATTGCGTGATGTTCCATCAGATGTCCTACAAAAGGCTTTAAAGGGCGCCGACGATACTCTAAAGGAGAAGTTCTTCAAGAACATGTCCTCTCGTGCATCTGCTTCCTTGAAAGAGGATTTGGCTTCTATGGGCCCTACTAAGTTGTCAGATGTTGAGGCAGCTCAAAAAGAAATCCTTACTATTGCTAGAAAATTGGCAGATTCTGGCGCTATCATGCTAAACCGTGGCGGTGGCGGCGGAGACTTTATTTAGTCTGTGAGGCGTAAATGGAAGATTTTCTAGAAGGCTTTGAAGAGGTTAATAAAGGCTCTCAAATAGTTGTTAACGAAAGTACTAAAGCTCGTAATAACGAGAGAGTAGATATTCGTTATTCTAAAAATATTGCAACTGTTACCTCCGCAGCCAAAGTTACAGATTATAAAGTAAAGCAATGGCCTACCTTAGATAGCGATTCTCTAACTGGTACTAATGCCTTAGGCCTTAGTATTGATATGGTGGAAAGACGTCGTGCTATTATCAATCATCAAAAAGAGCTTGAAAGACGTCAAGCTGAACAAGTTGAAATTAGTAAAGCTCACGAAATTTTAGACGAGGAGTTAGAAGCAGAGGAGACGGTAGCTAAACCTCAGGTTACAGTTG
>JAEWPL010000095.1 GCA_023460615.1 Pseudomonadota bacterium
GGTAGTCCTTCTTGGTTTTATCTATAGGCATGTTAAACAAATCGGTCAGAAAAGTGACTTAATCATTTTAATCCCACGAGTTAAGACCATTGGAAAAAATGTAAAGCAACTAACTCATGTCTTATTACCTGAGTTCATATTACCTTACTGCAGATACACAGTAAAAAGTTTAGCTTGCGTATCTACAGAGGAGATTAAAATTGATTATGCAAAGTTATTCACCAAAAAGGAATGGGATCACCTTCTAGAACTTCCTGTAGACTATAAATCAACATTCAATTATTTAGCCTACAGAAAAACTTTTCTAAAAATACGTTACAATCAGTTGGTATCAAAGGTTATTTTGCATGTAGCTACCCCTATTTTTACCCTATTTAAGCCATTTCACTTCTTTCATCGTTTTTTCTTTTGTATTGAAGGCAAGGGCAGATTTCTAAGCCCTTTGGGACTTCTAAATTACATAGTTTGCCAGAGCGATACAGGGTAAAGTCATATCATTAACTCAAGCCCAAGATTTAGGGGGTTTTTTGAGAAAAAAAATGATGAGTTTACGATCAATTAAAAGTGATGGAAGACCTCTTGCAATTCAAATTGCCAAGAAGATCTGTATCCTATTGGTTAACACCAACAAATCCAACCGAGAAATTGCAAAAGTTTGCGATGTATCTAGGACTTCAGTGTTTAGACTTAAGTGCAAAATAATCTCTTTAGGAGTAAAACAAGCAAGCGAAATCACTGAGCTTACTGATAAAGAATTCTTACAAAAGTTTTATCCTGGGATCACTGAAAAGGTGTGTCGAGTTGATACTAGTAAGACGCTATATCCTAACTTTAAAAGGTACGCTGCTTTACAACTTGAAACTAAGAAAAACACTAATGACATGTACAATCACCATTTTACATCTGTATTGATTACACTATCACCGCTTTAAAAGTAGATGATGAATTAACTAAAGCTGTAGCAGGAATTGCAAGTAGCTTGTTAATCTTGGCGTTGATGATTTCCTCAGTACTTGCTAGCATCCTAAATAAAGTAAATAGCTGAAAAGAGTTTTTTTCATGTCCCTAATCTGCGGACTGCGACAGTGACAGTACCGTTACAAAAACAATCTCCGTTACCTAAGCTTTGAAAGTTGCAACAATATACATCCCCTGCACAAAAACAGATCTAACCACCATCCCCCATTCCATAAATCCTTAATTTTGATAGAATTAGGCATCAATTTTTAAAAGGTGCTTTTAATATGTTTACAACAACTACAACCTTTGTAGTCTACATTTTTGCCATGATAGTTATTGGTATTGTAGCTGCACGTTCTACATCTTCTTTAAATGATTATGTCTTAGGTGGTAGCCGCTTAGGTAGAGTAATTACTGGTTTATCAGCTGGAGCCTCTGATATGTCAGGCTGGCTTTTGATGGGACTTCCTGGTGCTTTATATGTAGCAGGTATCTCTCAGGCTTGGATTGCAATAGGTTTAACTGTAGGTCAGTGGTGTAATTGGAAGTTTGTCGCCGCAAGATTACGCTCCTTTACTCAAAATGCCTCAGATGCTTTAACCTTACCTGATTATTTTGCTGCAAGATTTAAAGACAATAAGAGAATTATTGCGGTAGTTTCAGCTTTTATTATCTTAATCTTCTTTGTAGTGTACTGCGCCTCTGGCATGGTATCAGGAGCTCGTTTATTTGAGCAAACCTTTGGTATGGATTATAAGAATGCATTACTAGTAGGTGCAGTTTCTACCATTCTATATGTATGTATTGGTGGATTTTTGGCTGTAAGCTGGACTGATGCTGTGCAGGCAACCTTAATGATCTTCGCTTTAGTAATTACCCCAATCGTCATTATCGCTGATGTAGGTTCTATATCTGAAGCTAATGCTTTAGTAGCTGCAAAATCTCCTGACATGGCTAATATGCTAAAAGGTACTACTATTATAGGTCTTGTGTCCCTAGATGGTTGGGGCTTAGGTTATATGGGACAGCCTCATATCCTAGTACGCTTTATGGCTGCAGCTTCTGTACGTGGTATGGGTGGTGCACGTCGTATTAGTATTGGTTGGATGATCTTCTGTTTACTAGGTGCTGTATTAGTAGGTTACTACGGTGTAGCTTTTGCATCAAAACACCCTGAGATTAGTGTCGATAACCCAGAGCAAATCTTTATTATTGTAACTCAAACTCTATTTACCCCATGGATTGCAGGTATCTTACTATCAGCTATCTTAGCTGCAGTAATGAGTACTTTATCTTGCCAGTTATTAGTATCCTCAACAACCTTAACTGCTGACTTCTATGCAAGAGTAATTCGTAAACATGCAAGTCAAACTGAGCTTGTATGGGTAGGTCGTTTCATGCTACTTCTAGTAGCTGCTATTGCTTATATCATAGCTTTAGATCCTAACTCAGGTATTCTAAAACTTGTATCCTATGCTTGGGCTGGTTTTGGTGCTGCTTTTGGTCCTACAGTACTAATTAGTGTTTTCTGGAAGAAAATGACTTTACAAGGTGCTATTTTAGGTATGATAGCAGGTGCTGTAACTGTTATAATATGGGAAATAGGTCAGTATTTTGGTTTATATAGTTTAGTTCCAGGCTTTATTATTTCCTCTATTGTTATTTTTGTAGTAAGTCTACTTACCCAAAAGAACAACAGTGAAGTTGAAAGACTATTTGAAAAGTTAGAAGCTAACTTCTGGATTGAAGTAAAAGACAGATAACTTACAATTTAACCAAATTGTTAAACTGTCAAAAATAACGAAAATGAGTTAAGCTAATCTCATATAAAGAGGTTAGCTTAACAAATGGATTTTACTTAAAAAGTAAATTTACTTAACAAGTAAATTTTCATAACAATAGTATTACGCTAATAAGCACAACCAGCTTTAGCCAACATTGCAAAAAATAAACTTAATTACACCTATAAAGCAATAAAATCAT